>NZ_WHNU01000079.1:0-15797 GCF_009362305.1 Burkholderia sp. BE17 | reverse complement strand
AAGCAACTCAAGCAACTCAAGCAACTCAAGCAACTCAAGCAACTCAAGCAACTCAAGCAACTCAAGCAACTCAAGCAACTCAAGCAACTCAAGCAACTCAAGCAACTCAAGCAACTCAAGCAACTCAGGCAACTCAGGCAACTCAGGCAGCCCCGGCCGACGACCCCGCGCCGCCCGCCGCCGCCGCGGAGCGCCGATGCTAGACCAGGCCGCGGGTTTCAACGACGTCGCGGGTACGCTGCGGCCGCTGCTCTACGTGATGCCGCGCCTGTTGCCGATCATGTTCGTCGTGCCGGTATTCAACGAGCAGATCATCACGGGGCTCGTGCGCAACGGGATCGCCGTCGTGATCGCCGCGTTCGTCGCGCCGGCGATCGACGCCGCGCAGGTGGCCGCGCTGCCGTTCCTGATGTGGTGCCTGCTCGTCGCGAAGGAGGCGGTGGTCGGCATGCTGCTCGCGGGCGCGTTCAGCGCGGTGCTGTTCGCGATCCAGGGCGTCGGCTACCTGATCGACTTCCAGACCGGCAGCGGCAGCGCCGCGTTCTTCGATCCGATGGGCGGGCACGAGGGCGGCCCGACGTCGGGCTTCCTCAATTTCGTCGCGATCGCGCTGTTCGTCACGGCCGGCGGCCTGCAGGTGCTCGTGCAACTGTTCGCGCAGTCGTACGCGTGGTGGCCGATCGGCTCGCTCGGCCCGGATTTCTCGTCGATGCTGCAGACCTTCGTCGTGCGGCAGACCGATACGATCTTCGAATGGATGGTGAAGCTCGCCGCGCCGGTGACGATCGTGCTGGTGCTTGTCGAGCTCGGCATCGGCCTCGTCGGGCGCGCGGTGCCGCAGCTCAACATCTTCGTGTTCTCGCAGCCGCTGAAGAGCGCGCTCGCGCTGCTGATGATGGTGCTGTTCCTGCCGGTGGTGTACGCGTCGCTGCATTCGCTGCTGAGCCCCGACAGCGGGCTGATGGCGCTGCTGCGCGCGCTGTTCGCCGCGCACGGCGGCGCGTGAGCGCGCGACGGAGCCGACATGGCCGAAAAGGACCAGAAGCCGACCGAGAAGCGCCTGCGCGAGGCGCGCGAGAAAGGCGATGTGCCGAAGAGCGCGGAAACGATTTCGTCGGCGTTCTTCGTCGGCGTATGCGTCGCGCTCGCGGTGGGCATCGGCGCGCTGTTCGCGCGGCTGCAGGCATTGTTCCGGCTCGTGTTCGACGCGACCGGCGCGGCCGACCCGTCCGCGCGGATCGCGGTGCTGATCGACGGCGCCGCGCGCGACTGGGCGACGCTGTCCGCGCAGATCGTCGCGGCCGGGCTGCTGGCCGGCCTGCTCGCGGGCTTCGTGCAGGTCGGCGGCGTGATGGCGTGGAGCCGCCTCGTGCCGCAACTGTCGCGGCTCAATCCGGCCGAAGGGCTGAAGAACATGTGGTCGATGCGCAACCTCGTCAATCTCGCGAAGATGCTGCTGAAGACGGTGCTGCTCGCCGCAACGCTCGGCTGGCTGATCGTCGAGTCGCTCGACCCGTCGGTGCAATCGGGTTTCACGCGGCCGATGTCGATCCTCGCGCTGATCGTGAAGCTGCTGATGATGCTGTTCGGCTGGGCCGCGCTGATCTACATCGTGATGGCGCTGATCGACATCGTGCATCAGCGCCACGAGTTCAACCAGAAGATGAAGATGTCGATCGACGAAGTGCGGCGCGAGCACAAGGAGGACGAGGGCGATCCGCACATCGAGGCGAAGCGCCGGCAGCTTGCGCGCGAAGCGCAGTTCGCGTCGCTGCCCGACCGGATCGGGTTCGCGTCGGTGGTCGTCTATTCGCCGCGCGTCGCGGTCGCGCTCTATTACGGCGGGATCGGCACGCTGCCGTGGGTGCTCGCGCGCGGCGAAGGCGAGGCGGCCGAGCGGATCGTGCGGCACGCGCGCGACGCGCTGCGCCCGACGCTCGCGAACGTCGGGCTCGCGCAGGCGCTGTACGAGACGACACCCGAGAACGGCACGATCCAGCAGCAGCATTTCCGCGAGGTCGCGCAGTTGCTGAAATGGGCGACCGGCGCGACTTGACGTACGCCGCGGCGGGCCGCGACAGGTGTGGCGGCATGCTGCCCCCTTTTTGCTCGGCCCACGTGCCTGCGCGACCCTCCGTTCCGTTTCGATATGGCCCTTTGCGCGATCATGCGCGCGTGGCGCTTGACGTCATTTTTTTTCCGGTCGTGGCCGGAATTCATCGGTGAATTATTGCTGATTTATTTCTTCGTAAGATGGCTCGATCGTCACGCCTGACGGCGGGCCGCGAGGTTGCGCCATGCGTGACGGAACAGGTCAACAGGGGCAGACAAATCAAATGTGCGGAATCGACGGCTTTCTGAATAGCGTCGCCTGCGATGAGGAGACAGCGCGCGGCACGCTCGCGCGAATGACGGCGAGCCTCGCGCATCGCGGGCCGGACGGGCAGGGCATCTGGGTCGACCCGGAAGCCGGCATCGCACTCGGCCACCGGCGGCTTGCGATCGTCGACCTGTCGGTGCATGGCCGACAGCCGATGGCATCCGCGTGCGGCCGCTACGTCATGGTCTTCAACGGCGAAATCTACAACCATCGCGAACTGCGCGCGGAGCTCGAGCGCGCGGGTCGCGCACCGGCGTGGCGCGGCCACTCCGACAGCGAGGTACTGATCGCGGCGATCGTCGCGTGGGGTGTCGAGGCGACGCTGCGGCGCGCGACCGGCATGTTCGCGTTCGCGCTGTGGAATCGCGAGTCGCGGGTGCTGACGCTCGCGCGCGACCGGATCGGCGAGAAGCCGCTCTACTACGGCCGGATCGGCGACGCACTCGTGTTCGCGTCGGAGCTGAAGGCGCTGCGCGGTTATCCGGGTTTCGACGGCACGGTCGACCGCGACGCGCTGTGCCTGTATCTGCGCCAGTCGAGCGTGCCCGCGCCGTACACGATCTATCGCGGCATCCGCAAGCTGCCGCCCGGCACCTACATCCAGTTCGAGCATGCGCGCGACACGCCGCGCGTGCGCGCGTACTGGACGCTCGAACAGGCGATCGAAAGCGGCCGCGAGCAGCCGTTCGAGGGCAGTGCCGACGAGGCCGTCGGCCAGCTCGACGCGATCCTGCGCCAGGCCGTCGCGCGGCAGATGGAAGCCGACGTGCCGCTCGGCGCGTTCCTGTCGGGCGGCGTCGATTCGTCGGCGATCGTCGCGCTGATGCAGGCGCAATCGGCGACGCCGGTCGACACGTTTACGATCGGCTTCCATGAAGCCGGCTACGACGAAGCCGGTTACGCGAAGGCCGTCGCGCGCCATCTCGGCACGCGGCATACCGAGCTTTACGTGACCGCCGACCATGCGCTCGGCGTCGTGCCGAAGCTGCCGTCGATCTACGACGAGCCGTTCGCCGATGCATCGCAGATCCCGACCTTTCTCGTGTCGGAGCTGACGCGCCGGCATGTGAAGGTGAGCCTGTCCGGCGACGGCGGCGACGAGCTGTTCGGCGGCTATACGCGCTACTTCCTGACGCCGCGCCTGTGGCGCAAGCTGCATCGCGTGCCGGCAGCCGTGCGCGCGCGGATCGCCGCCGCGCTGCATGCGTTGCGGCCCGATCACGCGGACCAGCTCGCGGCCGTCGCGCAGGGCGCGTGGGGCGGCGTGGAGGCGCGCGAATCGGCGTCGCGCATCGGCGACCGCCTGCACAAGCTCGGCCACGTGATGACGGCCGAGAGCCGCATCGGCCTGTACCGGCTGCTGATGTCGTCGGTGCATCATCCCGAGCGCATCGCACTGTCGGGGCAGGAGCCGCCGACGCCGCTCGACACGGTGTCCGCGTGGCCCGCGCACCTGAGCTTCGCCGAGCAGGCGATGGCGATCGATACGCTCACGTATTTGCCGACCGACATTCTCGCGAAGGTCGACCGCGCGGCGATGGCCGTGAGCCTCGAGACGCGCATGCCGTTCCTCGACCATCACGTCGTCGAATTCGCGTGGCGCGTGCCGGCGTCGGTGCGCTTGCCGGAAGGGCAGTCGAAGGCGCTGCTGCGCCGGCTGCTCGACCAGTACGTGCCGTCCGCGTTGATCGACCGGCCGAAGCAGGGCTTCTGCGCGCCCGTCGATCACTGGCTGCGCGGCTCGCTGCGCGACTGGGCCGAGGCGCTGCTGCGGCCGTCGCGGTTGCGCGAGGAGGGTTTCTTCGACGCGGCCGCGGTCGAGCGCCTGTGGCGGCAGCACCAGACGGGCCGGATGAACTGGCAGCACCCGTTGTGGACGGTGCTGATGTTCCAGGCGTGGCTGGAGGCGCAGCGGGCGGGGTGACGGAATCGTCACGCCCGCCGTCCATGGTGCGCGGGCCGACCGTCATCCGACGACTAACGGCGTGCCGATCGCCAGTTGACCGGGATCGCGCGCCGCCGACGGATTGAGCTGCAGGATTTCGTTCAGCGCGCGCGCATCCTGTTCGCCGGGCGTCATCGCCTGCTGATCGGCGCGCGACACGTGCGCGGCGTCGAGCAGCGACTGGCGATTCCGGCTTGCGATCACCCACAGCGAATCGCCGTCGACGACGATGTAGGGCTGCGGGGCGTTCGACGGCGACGGCGGGTTCGATGGCGTGCCTTGCGACGGTTGCGGCTGCGACGGCGAGGCGCTCGCCGAAGGCGACGGCGAGGCGCTTGGCGACGCACTCGGTGACGCACTTGGCGAAGCACTTGGCGATGCGCCCGGCGCGACGTTCGACTGCGACGATCCGCCGCCGAAAATCCAGTTGAACACGCCCCCGATCACGGGCGCGATGCCGATGACGAACTTGTAGCCGAATGCGGCGACCGGAATCATGACCACCGCGGTCGGGATCTTCTTGACGAAAGGCGTCGCGTTCGGGAAGTGCGTATTGAGCCGGCCGGCGAGCAGCAGCGCGGTCATGGAGCCGGTCGCGAACGCAAGATCGTATTGGCCCTTGCCCAATTGGGACGCGGTCGTGAATCCACCGAGCGCGACCGACGCGAAGTCGCCCGTCGAATCGAGCAGGCGCACGACACGGCTGCGTTTGTCCGCGTTCACGCGCCGCGACACCATCAGGAGCGACGCACCGGCGTAGGCGGTGCCGAGCACGCCGCCGACGATGGCTGTCGAGCCGGCCGTGACGTCGAACCAGGCATGCGCGCCGTGCGCTTCGGCGATCTTGAGAATGCCGCTCGCGACCGCCGCAACCGACGCGACCGCCGTGCCCGCGCGCCCCGTGATACCCAGCAGGCTGCGCGGATTGCCCGCGTGCAGCTGCTGAAGCGACGTGCCGCCGACGAATCCCTGCATTTGCGTGAGCACGTCGTCGGCGAGCGCCGTGATGTTCGTTTTGGCATCGTCGAAGCTCATCGTCCCGTGCCGGTATTGCTCGACGTATTGCGTCGCCTTCGCTTGCGCGTGGCGCACCGCGGCCTCGAGCTGGCGAAGCCGATGTTCGCCGTAGTCGTGCGTCGTCGAGTTGAATTGACGGGCGAGCGTGGCGCCGAGGTGCGTGATGGCCGCCACCGCGGCCTTCGGATCGCCCGACTGCAGGCTGCGGATCGCGCCCTGATGCATCACCTGGAACACGCGTCCGAGCCGCGACGCGAGCAGAAACGACGACGCCGTGTTACCCAGCGCGGTCGTGTCCAGCCAGTGGACCGCAACGCCCAGGCCGATCAGGCCGGACGTGCCGAGGACGGCCCCGCTCGCGATCTTCGCCTTGCGCATGTCGGACGGGTCTTTCGACAGTCGGTGCACGCGCAGCGCGTTGAGCCGTGCGCTGGCCTCGTCCATCGTGGCGCTCGGCATTTCGGGCTGCGCGATGGCCTTGCGCGCGGCGCCGATCGGTAGCGACGCGTCATACTGCAGCGCTTTCTGGCCGGTGACGTTCTTCCAGTACACGCGGCTGTCGGCCGCCGATATCGATGCAAGCGACGGTCGCTCGGGAACGCCGTCGCGATGGCTGTCGAGCCATTTCTTGCCGGCCTCATGAGCCCGCTTCGCGAGCCGGTTGTGGGGCGCCTTGCTGTTCCATCGCGTTTGCGCCGTCTCGTTCGTCGCCCGGCGTGCCTGATTCAGCAGCGTCGACGTGTTGCCTTCGTACAGCGCGTCGCGTAATTCCGCGATCTCGGCGTCGGACATCTTGTGCGCCTTTTTCGCGATGCGCTCGATTTCCGAGAACAGGAATCGCTGCTGGTTCGCGAAATCCTGCGCGCCGACCGGTTCGAACACGCGCGTCAGCGCATCGCCTCCGTGCAGTCTCGCGAATTTTTCGGGCGCATTCTTCTGATAGTCGGCGATCTTCGCCGCCAGGGCGCGCGTCAGATCCGCATTCGCGATGAAGTCGTCGCCGTGCGTGCCCCACGACAGGCCGAGATGCACCCAGTCGAGCTGCTTGCGGTCCAGGATTGCGTCGAGCAATGCGACGTGGCCTTCGCCCGGCACAGGCTCGAGCACGGCGTCCGAACCGTGGAAGGTCAGCAGCACGAGCGGTGAGGGTTTGCCGCCGTTCTGCGCCGCCCATGTTTCGAGCGCCTCGCCGATGCGCCGCATTTCCGCGTAGCCGTTGTTCGTGCCGGCCATCGCATGGCCGTCTTCCAGCGACACACGGGGCCGCGACGGTGCAGCTTCGATGCGCAGCAGGAAGCCGTATTCCGAGGCCGCCGTGAGCCACTTGTGCAAGTGGGCGAGATCGTCGAGTTCGAGCGTGTGCTGCGTGCCGTCGGCGTCCGTACGCGTGAGCGTCGCCGTATCGTCGTCGTAACGCGCGCCGGACGGATCGCCGAAGCGTTTGGCGCGCTGGATGAACCCCGGATCCTGCAGGGCGCCCATCGCGGCGGCGAGCGAATACGGATCGACCTGCAGCGCGACGGCCGGTAGTGCGCCGCCATACCGCTTGATGTAGCGCTTCATCTGCTCGGGATCGTCGCGCAGCGAGAACGAGCGCGACATCGGGACGAAGCGGTCGGCGAGATCGGTCAGCTTGGCCCGCATGGCCAGCGTCACGTATCGCCTGATCAGCTTTCTGTCCGTGCTGCGCGCCGCGCCGATCCACTGCGCACCCCGCATGAACAGATTGCGCTGCGCGGGGGCGCGGGTGAAAGCGCCGTGCGGGTGCAGGCTCGATGCCTCGCGCCACATGTGCAGCGTCCCGAAGATCTTCTTCGCCAGTACGGCATCGGCGAGGATGGCCTTCGGCGGGTCGGTGAACGTGAGGCCGTTGCCTTCCTTGCGCCCCACGTCGCGCTTGCCCCATTCGGTGAGGCGCTCGAGCGTCGACGCGAAATCGGCGATCTTCGCGTTGCCGAAGCGCGTGACCGATTCGACGATCGTGCCCGATACGTACGCCGGCTGGAACGGTTCGAGCGCGATCGGTTTCGGGGGCGGCGCGGCGGGCGGCCTGGCCGGTGCGACGGCGGCCGGCTGCGTTCGCTGGGCGCCGCGCGCGGCATGCCTGCCTTTGCGACCTTTTCGGCCGGCCTTGCCGCCGTTGCCCGCTTGCGTGCCTTTGCCGCTTTGGCTCGCAGCGGGCGGCGCGGCCGCCGCCGCCGGCTGCGCGGCTTGCAGCGCGGCCGCCTTGAGCGCGGCGGCACGCGGCTCGAACACGTCGGGGGCGAGCCTCGAAAGCAGGAAATGCTGATTGCCGCCATACGGCCCGCGGCCGATCGTCGCCCGCTCCAGCGGCAGGCCGGGGTTGTCCGGATCGCGGAACTGGCCGACGTCGTCGTACCAGCGCACCGTGCCGTTCTCCACCGCGATGAGGCCGGTCAGCGACCCGGTCAGCACATCGGTGACCGTGCCTTCGTGGTCGTACACGTACACGTAGTGACCGTCGGGGATTTTGCCCATCTCGAGCGCGGTGAACAGTTCGCTCGCGTGCTGCGCGTTGAAGTCGAGCGCGCTGTCCGCGGTCGTCGGCAGCAGGTGCGGCACGCCCGCATCCGCTGCCGCGCGGTTCTCGTGCCGCAGCGACGGGCGCGTCCATCCGAGCGTGCGCTGGACATACGCGTCCGGCTTCGACCACGGTATCTTCGGGTTGTCGAGCGGGCGGCGCATCTTGGCCGGCGCGAAGCCGCCATAGCTTTCGACGACGTCGTGCGCGACCTTCGCGACGACGAAATGCACGCCGCGGCGCCCGCCGGGCAATACGCGGAAGCGACGCCGGAACGCGACGGCGAGGTCGCGCGATTCGATCGTGGCATCGCCGAGCGACGTCGTTTCGACGTATGTCCATTTCCCGGCGCCATCGCGCGTCGCGTAGCCGAGCACCGTGCCGGTCTTGCGTTCGACCGCATAGACCGTCGTCCCCGCGCCGGGATCGTGTCGTGCCGCCGGTTTCGGTCGCAGGAAGCGCGGCGCGCCATCGAGCTTGTTCACGTTTTCGACGACCTCCGCGTCGACCCCCGTGTCCGACGGCTCGACATCCCATGCGCGGCGTTCGCCGAAGTACGCGTTGATCCGTGCGGCGCCGCCGAACTTGCGCAACTCGGCGAGCGTGACGGGCGACACGTAGTAATCGTAATTCCCGCGGCCCGCGGCGCCTTTGTCCTTCAGTGCAAGAAAGGCGTGCTGCAACAGGTTCGGATCGATATCGGCCGATGCGGCCTCTTTGTCGACGAACTTGCCGTGTGCGTTCGTCTGGAAGCTCGCGATGAATTCGGGCTGCGGATGGATCGCATCGAGCCGGTCGGCGGGGCGGTCGGTGCGCAGTGCGATCAGCATGTGCGCGTCGGTGCCGAACGCTGCCTTCATCGCATCGATGCTGTCGAGCTGGTCGCCGTCGATGCGGATCAGGTCGCGCTTGCCGTGCGTCGCGAGCAGATCGAGCGCGCGCTGTTCGCGCTTGGCGGCCTTGCGGGCGGCGAGCCCGCGCGCCGGCCGATGCTGCGGCAGCGACGCCGGGGCTGCCATTTCGCGCGGCACGCCGCCGGCTTGCATGTGTGCGATCTGGCTCGCGTAGTAGTCGCGATAGGTCGCGTAGCCGGGCACCGACGGTTCGGCGTCGCCGAACGCGTCCGCGAGCCGGCGCAGGCCGGCTTCGTCGCCGGGCATCACGCGGTCGGCTTCGCGCGCGATCGCGTCGGGCAGGAGGACATCCTTCGAGATGTCGATGCCCATGTCGTCGATGAGCTCGCGGCGCACCGCGAACGCGTTCGCCTGCGCACGCGCTTCGGCCATCAGCGCGCGGTCGACCGGCGTATCGGTCGACGCGTGGTCGAGCAGGCGTCCGGCGATCGCTTCGACCGCATGCTGTGCTTCGTGCGCGAGCGCATACACGAGCGTACCGGTGTGGCGCAGCCGGCCGTCGAGCACGATGCGCTGCTTGTCCGTATCGATTCGGCTGCCGCGCCCGGGCCGGCCGACCACGACCTTCCAGCCGGCAGCCTGCGCCTGCGCGATCTGTCCGCTCAGCAGCGTCGAGCGGTCGACGAGCGCGAGCGCTTCCTTCGACAGCGGCGCGCCGCCGAACCGCACCCGGATCCGCGTGATGACGGACGGCTTCTGAACGAACGCATCGGGCGGCAGCGTGTCGGCGATGACCGGGCGCGCGACGGCGATATCGCCCTGTTCGAGGCCGTGCGTGAGCAGCCGTTCGAGTTCGGTGAGTTTCTCGAGCGTCGTCAGGTGTTCGATCGGGTCGCGCGAGACCGGGCCGGGATCGCTCAGCAGGAAGTCGCCCTTGCGCGTAAAGATGCCCTGAAGGTCGAACGCGAGGCCTTCGCGTTCGACGACCGTGCGAATCTTCCGGACGTGTTCCAGCGCGGCCCGCGTGACGACGCGTGGCAGCGTGCCGGTCGCGGCCATCGTGTGCGTATGCAGGACGCCGAGCGGGCGGTACAGCACGCCGACGCGGCCGAGCACCGAGAACGGGCCGCTCATCGTGACCGTTTGCAATCCGTACGAACGCAGATCGTCGAGCGCGAGCCGTTCGTCGACCGCCGCGCGCACGTGACCGGATTCCGGGTGTGCGTGGCGATCGTAGATGCCGAGCGCGGCGTCGTCGCCGAGTGCGAATACGGTTTTTTCGCCGCCGGCGCCGAGCAGTTCGCCGGCTTCGTGCGCGATGTCGATACGCGCGTCGCGGTCGCCGTGCGCATAGACGCCGAGCGGGTCCGCGTTCAGCGGGCCGAGATCGTGCGGCGCGGCGGGCGCCGGATCGAGGCGATGGAATGTGCCGGTATCGAGCAGCGCGCCGTGCGCACCGACCGCCTCCGCGGGTGCGGCAAACACGGGCCGTTGCCACAGGTTCGCGAGCCGCGCCGCATGCGCGGCGCCGTCGTGCTTCGCGGCGAGCACGATCGCATAGCCTTCCGGCACCACGAACGGCGGCGCCATCTCGAGCATGTATTCGTGCGCGCTGACCGGCTGGCCGTCGACGAGCAAGGTGCCGTCCGCGCGCGTGTCGGCGTGCAGCACGACCACGCGGCGCCCGGGGTCGATCGTGAAATGACGCGTGCGCGCGGCGGCAAGCTCGGCGGCATCGGGGCGCTCGCCCGCGCGGTACGGCGACGCGATCTCGGCATGCGCGCGACTCCAGGCGACGCGCGCATCGAAGCGGGCGACGCCGCGCGGTGCGGTGCCGGTTTCGTCCATCCGCGGCGCGGGCATCCGGCGCGGCATGCCGCCGCGCCCCTTCTGGCGCGACCAGGCGTCGTTGTAGAACGCGCGATAGGTCGCGCCGTCCGCGCCCGACGTATGCACGCCGCCCAGCGTGCTCGCCAGCCGGTCGACCGTGCCTGCATAGTCGTGCGACCGTCGGCGCCAGTTCGCGCCTTCGCGCGCGATTGCGTCCGGTTGAGCGAGGTGCGCGGCAATGTCGGTGCCGCTTGTCAGCTTGATTTCGTAGCGGGCCTCGAACGCGCTGATCTGCGCGCGTGCCTCGGCCTCGAGCGCCTTGCGCGTGAAGCCGCCGCGCTGCCCGGAGTCGTGGTCCAGCACGCCGGCCATCGCCTCGACGGCCTTGCGCGATTCGCGTGCGAGCACGTACGTGATGCTGCCGGCATCGCGGAGGCCGCCGTCGATCGTCACGCGGCGCTTGCGCGTATCGACGTGGCTGCCGCGGCCGCGTTTGCCGATCGTCACGCGCCAGCCGGCGTCCTGCAGCATGCGCAACTGCGTCGCGAGCGTGCCCGACTGCATCGCGAGCGCCTGTACGGCTTCCGGCAGCGGTGCGCCGCCCAGACGCATCTGCATCCGCGTGATCCAGCCGGGATGCGGAGTGGCGTAATCGGGCGTCGCGGTGCCGGGCGTTTCCGCGGCCGCGGCGTGCTCCGGATCGGCGGTTGGCACCGGCGGGCGTTCGTCACCGGCATGCGTGCGGACGGTCTTGCCGCCCGCGGCTTCGGCGGTCGTCTCGTCGCCCCGGGAGGCGGCGGCCGTCCCGCGATCCGCCGCGGGTTTGGCCGCTGCTTCGGCAACGGCGGGGTGGTCCGGTTTGACCACCACGAGCACGCGGTTCGGCGCGCTGAATATGCCGTCGTGCGCGGTGACAGGTTCGGGCGTCGCGACCGTGCGCGGCACCGCCGGCTCGTTCGGGGCGCGCTTGCCGGCGAGCACGATCACCGTTTCGTCGGGAGCCGCGGGGCGCGACGATGCCGGCGGTGCTTCTTCGGCCGCGGCGGCCGCGGAAGGGCCGCTTTCCGTCGCCACCGTTTCCGGCTCCGGATCGAAGCGCAGCACCCGCGCATCGGCGCGCAACTGTCCATCGGCGCCGAATGCGTCGGGTGCTGCCGCATAGACGGGTTTCTGCCAGCGGTTCGCCAGCTCGGGCGCGAGTGCCGCGTCGTGCTCGCCGGCGACGACGATCACGGGCTCGTCGAGATCCTGCGGACGCGGGGCGGGCGCGCCCGGATCGCGGTTCGCCCCGTTACGCACGAGATAGATCGTGCGCTCGCCGGCCTGCATCGGCTCGACGCTCGGCCCGCGCGGCACCGCGATGCCGGCCGGGTCGGATGTCGCCGGCCGCGTGGCGGGCGCTTCGTCCGTCAGGTCGACGACCCGTACATTGACGCGCGGCGGCGTGCCGTCCGGCTTCGTGCGCGTGCCGGCGCCGGCCGGTTCGTCGATATCGGCGGCGCGCGCAGCGGCGCTGCGGGTGGCCGTCGTGCGGTCCGCGTCGACGTCGTCGTGCTGCCGGTCGGCCTGCGCGCGCGCCTCGCTCGTGCGCTGCGTACTGTGGGCATCGTGGGCCGCATTCGCGCTTTCGCCTTCGGCGGCGGCCTGCCGGACGCGACGCGACTCCCTCGCCGCGGCGTCACGCAACTGGTGGTGCAGGTCCTTGCCCTGGTCGATGACTTCGTCCAGCCTGTCGAGCCGCGACTTCGCGACGATGTTCGACGTCGTTCCGATGGCGCCGTCCGGGCCGAACGTCATGCGCTCGCCGGTGTCCGTCACGCTGTCGACCCGCGTGCCGTGGGACCAGGCCTTCGGTGACGCCGACACGACGGACAGCGTGCCGTCCTGGCCAAGCACCACCGACTTGCCGGGCGGCATCTGCTTGGCCGACGTCTTGTCGAGCACGCGGATCGGCTGGTCTTCGTAGGTCAGCATCTTGTCGCCGACCATCAGTACGCCGTTGGGCGCGACCTTCACGGCCTCGCCGTCGAGCGTCGCGCGCGTGCGGCCGGCCGACAGCGATGCGGCGCCGTCCTTGTTCAGGATTCGCCCGATCGTCTGGTCATCGACCTTGACGACGTTGCCATCCGTCGTGTGCGCGGCAATCGGCCGGCCGGTGCGGGTGCGGATGCCCGTGACCGCGCGTTGCTTCGCGACGCCCGCACCCATCAGCGCGGTATTGATGACGCCGGACTCGAACGCTTCGCCAGCCGCCTTCGTATTGCCGTGCAACAGGTCGACGCCGGATTCGACGAACGCCTCGCCTGCGCCGGCGACGCCGGTCACGAACGCCGTGCGCCCCGCACCCTTGGCGATTACCGATGCGACCTTCGTCGTGACCGCGCGTTCGAACAGCTTCGTGCCTGCGAGTTTCGCGGCGCCGCCGGCAGCCATTGGCACGAGGTTGATGTAGTCGGCGCGGGCGCCGGCGTCGAACGGGCTGATGCTCTGGTCGTGCTCGAAGCGGTTGGCGAGATCGAGGCCCGCCTTCGTCATCGCCGAACCGATCGCCGTGTAGGTCATCCCCGCGCCGATGAGGTTCAGCGGCACGCCGATCGCCGCGCCGATCACCGTGCCGTCGAGCGCCGTGCCGATCACCTCGAGCGCCATCCCGCCGAGCAGCATCCCCATGTTGACGCCGGTGCCCGTGAAGAAATTCAGCGCGGAGTCGAACGGACTGTCGTGGTGCGCGGCTTTCGACACGACCTGCTGCGAGCCGTCCGCGTTGTGGCCGGTCAGGATGTCGACGGTGCCGTCCGACGACAGCTGGTTGCTGTCGAGATAGTCGTTGATGCTGTCGTAGTTGCCGGCCGATTCGTCGATGTAGTGCGTGTTGCCGTCCTTGTCCGTTACCTTGAACAGCGCGCTCGTCGTCGTGCCGGTCTCCTTCGCGGCATACACCATCGGCAGCACGCTGATCTGCGTGTCCTTGCCGCCGCCGACCGACAGCAGCTTGTCGCGCACGGCATTGATCGCCGACAGCTTGTCCTTGTCGACGAAGCGCGCGACCGAATCGTCGGCGGCCGATACGGATTGCGACGACGCGTCGGCCGGCACGTCCGGCTGTTGCCCGAGCGCGATGCCGATCAGGTTGCGCTGCTGGTTGTCGCCGAGCGAGCCGAACGCGATCGTGCCGCCGTTCTGCGTGTTCAGGCTTGCCGCGTCGAGCATCGCGTTCGACATCTCGGTGCGATGCGCTTCGTAGAAGTCGTGCATCGCCTTCTTGTAGTCGTCCGCGGCGTCGGACTTTTCGTCGACATAGCGCAGCCGCTCGTCGAGGCCCGCGTCGAACCGATCGAGCAGCACCTGCTGGCGCGACGTGTCGCTCAGCAGCTTCAGTTGCGAAACGGCGTTCTCCGCCTTCGTGACGGCGGCCCGCGCGTCGTTCAGTTCGGATTGGTACAGGTTCGGGCGATACGACGGCGCCGGCATCACGTCGCCGTCCGGCAAGGTGCGCAGCCGCACCGGCGCCGGGTTGGCGGCGGCCCATTCGTCGTACTGCTTCTGCTTGGCTGCGAGTGCGCTCTTTGCTTGATCGACGTCGTCCTGCGCGTTCTTCAGTGCGACATCGGCTGCACGCGAATTGACGTCGTCCGACAGCCGGTTGCTGGCCATCCGCAGTGCGCCGGCGACCACCTGCAGGCGCGTCGCATCGAGCTGCGTGGGGCCGCTCGGCGCGGCCGGCAACGGCGTCGGCGACCGCGACGGGTCGGTCAGCGGCAGAATCGTCGGCGGCGACGCGGCATTCTTGCCTGCCGGCGCAGGGGGCGCGAAGGCCGTGGGCAGCAACGGGCTCGTGCTCGGTACGACGCCGGCGGCTGTCGACGGCGACGATGCGGGGGCCGGCTGCGCGACGGTCGACGTCAACTGCGGCGGCTGCTGGAAAAACGGCTTCAGCAGCGGCTGCTGCGCCTTCACCTGCGCGCTGATCTTCGACGCCTGATCGTCGTACTGTTGCGCGAGCGTCGCGCCGTACGCGGCGACGAAGCCGTCGTGCGCGATGCTCGCCTGCTGCTTCGCCTCGTAGAGCTTCGCGTACGCGGCGCCGAGATCGAGATCGACCTTCGCGTCGACGGGCGGCCGGTGCGGCTGCTGCGGGTTGTCCTTGTGCCACTTGTCGGATGCCTGCTGGGCGGCCGTGCAGTTGTCCTGTGCGTGGTCGACCTGCTGCTGCGCGGCCAGCATCTGCAGATAGCCGCCGCTTGTGCTTGCCGCCGTCTGCGCGCGCTTGAGCGCGGCGTTGGCGTCCGGTACCGAATTCGGCGCGACGATCACGGTGCCCTGCCTGCCGGCGACCACGTCGAATTTCTGTTGCGCCTGCGCGAGCGCGATGCTGTCGTTGGCTGCGGCGACTGCCGCGTTCGTGTAGTTCGCCGATTTCGCCGCGGCCGTGACGGCCTTTTGCGCGGCGTCCGGCGAATCGGGCGCGTCGGGCAGGTTCACCTGACGATCCTGCTTCTCCAGCTCGGTGTTCAGCCGGCCGATGCCTGCGTCGAGCGCCTCCTTGTAGCCGGGATCGACGAGATACGACTGAAGCTGCGTGCGCGCGAGATACGCGTTCGACAGACCCGAAAAGTATTTCGCGGTACCGGCGGCCGCGTGCGCGTCGGCGCTTCGCCAGTCGTCGTAAAGCTTCGATTGCGCCGGGGTCTTGCAGTCACCCGGCTTCGGCACCCACTTCGGGTCGTTCGCGTGTTCGGGAAACGTGGCCTGCAGCGTCTTGAGCTTCTGGTTGGCCGCATTCTGCGCGTCGCCCGGGTTCGTCACGTTGCCGTCGTCGTCGATCTGGATGCCCGACGGCATATCCGCGTCGGCCTGTTCGCGATACAGGATCATGTAGCCGGCGTCGGTCGTCACGTTGAGCTCGCGCTGCGCGGTGTCGGCCGCCGTGCGCGCTTTCGCGTAATCGGCCTGCGCGGCCTTGCGGGCATCGGGCGTCGATTCGGGATCGCGGTTGACCACGTGCAGCATGTTTTGCGCGCCCTGCAGCGATTTCGACGCGTCGTCGTATTTCGTCTGGGCGTCCTGGATCACCTGCCGCACCGCGCTCGTCATCTTGTTCTCGACGGTGATGTCGGGTGGCGGCGCAGTATATTGCGCCGCCATGCGCTGCATCAGCGATGTTGCGTCGGTGATCTCCGCGTTGGTCGGCTTCGACGGATCGGTGAACGGCGACGCATTGACGGGAAT
>NZ_WHNU01000078.1:0-16469 GCF_009362305.1 Burkholderia sp. BE17 | reverse complement strand
AGTGTCACCAGTGCACCTGGATACATGGCCGGCTCCGTGGTCCCGCAAAGAACCGGCCAGCATACCGAGGTCAAAACACGACATTTCTAAGTAGCCAGAACACGACATTTCTAAAAAGCTACTACAAAACTTAACCTCGATAATCTTGATTATGTCAAATACGATATTCACGTCCCCAAACCCCTGATTCCGCCGCCAACAACCCTCCGCGACCATCAATCCACCTCCAGATCCCCAACTGTTTCCGCCCGCCGCGCCTCGCGCCTCGTCATCGCAACGTGCCGGCCACGCCAGCCCACGGACGCGACAACCCGAAACGCCACCGGCGCGAACACGAGCCCGAACATCGTCGCGGCAAGCACACCCCCGAACGCACCCGTGCCAATCGACCGTCGGCTTTCCGCACCAGCGCCCGTCGCCAGCACGAGCGGCACGACCCCGAGCAAAAACGCCATCGACGTCATCACGATCGGCCGGAATCGCGCGGCGGCCGCGTCGATCACCGCCTGCCGCAGCGGCACGCCGCGCCCGGCCAGATCGCGCGCGTACTGCACGATCAGGATCGCGTTCTTCGCCGCCAGCCCGACCACGGTGATCATCCCGACCTTGAAGTACACGTCGTTCGGCATGCCGCGCGCGAGCGCCGCCGCAATCGCGCCGATCATGCCGAGCGGCACGATCGTCAGCACGGACAGCGGAATCGACCAGCTTTCGTACAGCGCGGCA
This sequence comes from Burkholderia sp. BE17, assembly GCF_009362305.1. Lineage (NCBI taxonomy): Bacteria > Pseudomonadati > Pseudomonadota > Betaproteobacteria > Burkholderiales > Burkholderiaceae > Burkholderia > Burkholderia sp. BE17. Next base: position 15,743 of record NZ_WHNU01000078.1, on the reverse strand, counting down.
AGCGCCATGAACACCGCGAGCACCGACAACCCGACGAGCAGCGGCGTTTGCCGCGCGGCAACCTGCTCCTCGCGCGCCGCATCGACCCAGTCGAAACCGATCCCGGCCGGCAGCGCACCGGCGAGCCGCTCCATCTCAGCCATCGCCGCGCCGGAACTCGTGCCGGCCGCCGCCCGGCCGCTGATGTCGAGCGACGGATAACCGTTGTAACGATTCAGCATCACCGGGCCGATCGTCCAGTGCGGCGCTGCGATGGCCGACAGCGGCACCATGTCGCCGGTGCGGTTCGGCACCGTCAGCGCCATCAGTTGCGCATCGGTCGCGCGTGCGACCGGGTCGGCCTCGATGATCACCCGCCGCATCCGGCCCGATGCCGGAAAATCGTTGATGTAGTTCGAGCCGAACGTGCCGCCCAGGAGGCCCGCGATCCGCTCGAACGGTACGCCGAGCGCATACGCCTTCGCGCGATCGACATCGAGTTCGATACGCGGCGCGTCCGGCAGGTCCTCGAAATGCACCGCGGCGAGCAACGGATCCGCCTTCGCGCGCTCGGACAGCTGCTCGCGAGCCGCCTTCAACGCGTCGAGCCCGACGCCGCCCCGATCCTCGAGCCGGAACGTGAATCCGTCGGAATGCCCGATGCCGCGCACCGAAGGCGGCAGCGACGCCTCGACGTCGCCGTCGAGGATCGTGCCGAAACGCCCGTTGAGCCGGTCGCGCAACGCCATCGCCTCGACGTCGCGCTGCGCCCAGTCCTTCAGCTCCACGAACGCCATCCCGACGTTCTGCCCGCTGCCCGCGAAACTCCAGCCGATCACGCTCGTCACGTTCGCGATCGCCGGCTCCGCGCGCAGGATCGCCTCGACACGCTCGACGACCGCGAGCGTGCGCGCCTGCGTGGCGCCCGCCGGCAACTGGATCATCACCTGCAGTTGCCCCTGGTCCTCGGTCGGCAGGAAGCCGCCCGGCATCATCCAGTACAGCAGCCCGCATGCGATCACGAGCGCGGCGTAAACCGCCGCGACCAGGCCGGTGCGGCGCACGGCGATCACGGCGATGCGGCGATAACCGGTTTCGACGCGCGCGAACGCCGCACCGAACCGGTCGGCCAGGCGCGCGTCGATGCCACGTCGCCGCGCGCGGCCGGCTCCGCCGTCGTGTCGTGCAACCGGCTTCAGCAGGTTCGCGCACAGCGCGGGCGTGAGCGACAGCGCCATGAACGACGACACCAGCATCGACGCGATCATCGCCACCGCGAACTGCCGGTAGATGCCGCCGACGGTGCCCGGAAAGAACGCCATCGGCACGAATACGGCGGTCAGCACCGCGGTCACGCCGACGATCGCACTGCCGATCCGCTTCATTGCCCGGCGCGTGGCGTCGCGCGGCGACACGCCCTCCTCCATCACCCGGTGCACGCTCTCGACGACGACGATCGCGTCGTCGACGAGAATGCCGATCGCCAGCACGAGACCGAACATCGTGAACACGTTGATCGACAGTCCGAACACCCACATCGCGACGAACGCGCCCATCAGCGTGACGGGAATCACGACGGTCGGCACCAGCGTGTAACGCAGGTCGCGCAGGAACAGCCACATCACGCAGAACACCAGCACGACTGCCTCGACGAGCGTCAGCACGACCTCCCGGATCGCGATCGTCACGAAATGCGCGCCGTCGAACGGAATCTCGATCGCCACGCCCGGCGGCAACACCCTCGACAACTCGGCGAGCCGCGCGCGGATCGCGTTCGACGTTTCGAGCGCGTTGCCGCGCGGGCCGAGCTGGATGCCGACGGTGGCCGCCGGCCGGCCGTTCAGCCGCGAATAGAACGAATAGTCGTCGCGGCCGATTTCGACCCGCGCGACGTCGGCGACGCGCACCGCCGAACCGTCCGGCTTCGACTTCAGCACGATCCGGCCGAACTCGTCCGGCGACGCCAGCTGCCCCTTGACGACGATCGACGCGGTGAGCTGCTGGCCGCCCGGGAACGGCGCATCGCCGATCGCACCGGCCGTCACCGTCGCGTTCTGCGTGCCGATCGCCGCGATCACGTCGTCGGCGCCGACGCCGTATTCGCGCAGCTTGTGCGGATCGAGCCAGACCCGCAGCGCCTCGTCGGCGTCCCACAGCTCGGCCGCGCCGACGCCCGGCGCACGCTTCAGTTCGCGCAGCACGTAGCGGTTCAGGTAATCGCCGAGCTGAGCGGAATCGCGCGTGCCGTCGGTCGATGTCAGTGTGACGAGCATCAGGAACGTGTTCGCCGCCTTGAATACGCCGATCCCCTGCTGGACGACCTGCTGCGGCAAGCGCGACTCGACCTGCTTCAGCCGGTTGTTCACGTCGACGAGCGCGATGTCCGGATCGGTGCCCGGCGAAAACGTCACGTCGATCTCGAGGTTCCCGTGACCGTCGCTGCTCGTCTCGTAGTACAGCAGCCCGTCGGCGCCGTCGAGGCTCTCCTCGATGATGCTGCCGACGTCGCCGTCGACCGTCTCGGTCGACGCGCCCGGATACGCGGCCGTGATCACGACCCGCGGCGGCGCGAGGCGCGGATATTGCGCGATCGGAAGCTGCGGAATCGCGAGCACGCCCGCGACGACGATTGCGAGCGCAACGATCCACGCAAAGACGGGACGATCGATGAAGAACGACGGCATCGACATGGGTCAGCGAACCGCCGGCGTTGCGGCGCGGGGCCGCACGATGGCATCAGCGTCGGCACCGCCGCGCGGCGCGTGGGCCTGGGCGTGCTTCGCCCGGTTCACGTCAATCATCGGTTTTCTCTTGCGGGCCGCGCACCGGAGCCGGCATCGACGACGCAAGCAGTGCGCGTGTATACGGATGGGACGGCGCATGCAGCACGTCGAGCGTATCGCCCTCCTCGACCACGCGCCCCGCCTTCATCACGACGACCCGGTGGGCCATCGCACGCATCACCGCGAGATCGTGCGTGATGAACAGGTAGCTCAGTTCGTACTTCCTTTGCAGATTCGTCAGCAGATTCAGCACCTGCTTCTGGATCGACACGTCGAGCGCGCTCGTCGGTTCGTCCAGCACCAGCAGTTCCGGCTCCACCGCCAGCGCGCGCGCGATCGCGATCCGCTGCCGCTGGCCGCCGGAGAATTCATTCGGATAACGCAGCATCGACTCGGCCGACAGGCCGACCTCCTGAAGCAGCGCGGCGATCCGCGCGCGCCGCGCGTCCCCGGCCACCTGCGGCCGGTGCACGGCGAACCCCTCGCCGACGATCTGCTCGACCGTCATCCGCGGCGACAGCGAGCCGAACGGGTCCTGGAACACGACCTGCATCCTGCCGTACAACGCGCGCCGGCCGCCCGTCGTCCGCAGCGCTTCCAGCGGCATGCCGTCGATCTCGATCGAGCCGGCCGCCGGCCGCTGCAGGCCGAGCACCGTCGCCGCCAGCGTCGATTTCCCCGAACCCGACTCGCCGACGATCCCGAGCGTTTCGCCGCGCCGCAGGTTCAGCGTCACGTCGTGCACGGCCCGGAACGTCGTCTTGCCCAGCATCGCGCGCCAGCCCTTCGCCGCGATGCGGTAGTCGACGGCGAGGCCCTGCACGTCGAGGATCGTCTGCGCACCGGCCGCGACCGGCTCGACGCCCCGCTGCGGCGCGCTGTCGAGCAGCCGGCGCGTATAAGCGTGCTGAGGCGCGGCGAACAGCGCGTCGGTCGTATTCGTCTCCACGAGCACGCCCCGCTCCATCACGGCCACGCGCTGGGCGAAGCGCCGCACGAGATTCAGGTCGTGCGTGATCAGCAGCACGGCCATCCCGCGCGCGGCCGCCTCCTGCTCCTGCAGTTCGATCAGCAGATCGACGATCTGCTGACGCACCGTCACGTCGAGCGCCGTCGTCGGCTCGTCCGCCAGCAACAGCCGCGGCCGGCACGCCAGCGCCATCGCGATCATCGCGCGCTGCCGCTGCCCGCCCGACAACTGATGCGGAAAGCTGTCGATGCGCCGCTCCGGCTCCGGGATACCGGTGCGCCGCAGCAGCGCGATCCCCCGCTCACGCGCGTCGCCCGGCCGCAGCCCCTCGTGCAGCCTCAGGCTCTCGGCGATCTGCTTGCCGATCGTATACAGCGGATTCAGCGCGGTCATCGGTTCCTGGAACACCATCGCGATGTCGGCGCCGCGAATCCCGCGCATCTGCTGTTCGGTCTTCGCGAGCAGGTCCTCGCCGTCGAACAGCATCCGTCCCGACAGCGTCGCCTGCTGCGCGAGGCGCAGTATCGACAGTGCCGTCACGCTCTTGCCCGACCCCGATTCGCCGACGAGCGCCACGCGCTCACCGCGGCCGATCGACAAACACAGGTCCTGCACGGCCGCCTTCGCGCCGAAGCGCGCCGAAAACCCGTCGATCTGCAGCAACGCGTTCGTCATCATCGCCCCCCGCCGAACGCCGAGCCGCGCGAGCGCGTGTCGAGCGCGTTGCGCAGCGCATCGCCCATGAAGGTCAGCAGCAGCAGCGTCACCACCAGTGCCGCGAACGCGGAGATCGAGATCCACCACGCGTCGAGGTTGTTCTTGCCCTCCTGAAGCAGCTCGCCCAGGCTCGGCGTCGGCGGCTGCACGCCGAGGCCCAGGAAATCGAGGCTCGTCAGCGACAGGATCGCGGCGCTCATCCGGAACGGCAGGAACGTGATCACCGGCGTGAGGCTGTTCGGCAGCACGTGGCGCCACATGATCTGCGCATTCGTCAGCCCCATCGTGCGCGCCGCTTTGACGTAGTCGAGCATGCGGTTGCGCAGGAATTCGGCGCGCACGTAATCGGACAGCACGAGCCAGCCGAACATCGACAGCAGGATGAACAGCAGCCACAGCGACGGCGTGAAGATCGACGCGAAGATGATCAGCAGGTACAGGTCCGGCAGCGCGCTCCAGATCTCGATCAGGCGCTGCCCGACCAGGTCGGTGCGGCCGCCGTAGAAGCCCTGCAGCGCGCCCGTCAGCACGCCGACCAGCACCCCCGACACGGTCAGCGCGAACGCCATCAGCACCGACAGCCGGAACCCGTACAGCAGCCGCGCGAGCACGTCGCGCCCGAACTGGTCGGTGCCGAGCCAGTTGCTCGACGACGGCGGCGCCGGATACGGCCGCGACGCGAAATAGTCGATCGTGTCGTAGCGATAGCGATTCGGCGGATAGATCGCGAAATTGCCGTGCGACTCGAGCTTCGCGCGCATGTACGGATCGAGATAGTTCGTCCTGGCGGGAAAGTCGCCGCCGAACGCGGTCTCCGGATAGTCCTTCGCGATCGGAAAATAATAGTGCCCGTCGTAGCGCACGAGCAGCGGCCGGTCGTTCGACAGGCCGTCCGCACACAGGCTGAGCGCGAACAGCGCCGCGAAGATCACGAGGCCTGCATAGCCGAGCGGCTGCGCGCGAAAGCGCTGCCACGTGCGCCGCCACGGCGACGGCGACGGCGCGCACGCGGGATCAGCGGTCCAGGCGGCCGAACTGGATACGGGGGTCGACGACGGCATAGCAGATATCCGCGATGAGCTTGGTCAGCAGACCGATCAGGGTGAACAGGAACAGCGAGCCGAGCACGACCGGATAGTCGCGGCGGATCACCGAGTCGTACGACAGTTGCCCCATCCCGTCGAGCGAGAACAGCGTCTCGATCAGCAGGTTGCCGTTCAGGAACGCGCCGACGAACGCCGCCGGCAGCCCGGTGAGCAGCGGGATCGCCGCATTGCGCAGCACGTGCTTCCACAGCACGTCGCGCTCCGGCGCGCCCTTCGCGCGCGCGGTCAGCACGTACTGCCGGCCGATTTCCTCGAGGAACGTGTTCTTCGTCAGGATCGTGACGATCGCGAAATTGCCGATCACCGACGCCGTCACCGGCATCACGATGTGCCACAGATAGTCGAGCGTCTTGCCGATCAGCGTCAGGTCGTCGAAGTTGTCCGACGTGAGCCCGCGCATCGGAAACACCTGCCAGAACGTGCCGCCGCCGAACAGCATCAGCAGCAGCACGCCGAGCACGAAACCCGGCACCGCGTAGCCGGTCAGCACCAGCACGCTCGTCACGGTGTCGAACCGCGAGCCGTTGCGCACCGCCTTCGCGATGCCGAGCGGTACCGACACGAGATACGTGAGGATCACCGTCCACAGCCCGAGCGTGATCGAGACCGGCAGCTTCGACCGGATCACCGCCCACACGCTGCGGTGCGCGAAGTAGGACTGGCCGAGGTCGAACGTCGCATAGCTTTTCAGCATCAGCAGATAGCGCTCGAGCGGCGGCTTGTCGAAGCCGAACTGCTTGCGGATCTGCTCGATCTGCTGCGGATCGACGCCCTGGCTGCCGTGGTAGCCGCCCCCGCCTCCGCCCGCCTCGCCTCCGCGTGCACTGCCGTGGCGCAACTGCGCGAGCACCTGCTCCACCGGGCCGCCCGGCACGAACTGCGTGACCGCGAACGTGATCGTCACCACCCCGACCAGCGTCGGGATCATCAGCAGCAGCCGCCTGAATATGTATGCCAGCATCGTCGCTCCCCGTCAGGCCGCCGGAGCGGGTTGCGCCGCCGGCTTCTTCACGTACCAGTAGTCGATGATCCAGTCCTCGTATTGATAGGAGTCCGGTACGATCGCCGGATGGCCGAGCGTCGCCTTGTACGCGATCCGCGCGTTCGGCAGGTAGTACTGCGGGATCAGTGCGTACAGGTTGATCAGCACGCGGTCGAGCGCGTGCGTGGCCGTCTCGAGATCGTCGAGCGTGTCGGCCGCGAGCGCCGCGCGGATCAGCGCATCGACGGCCTTCGACTTCACGCCCGGATAGTTCTCGGAGCCCGGCTGCGATGCGGCCGCGCTGCCGAAACGGCGCGTCAGCTCCGTGCCCGGGATCGTCACGGGCAGGTAGATGTACGTCGTCATGTCGTACTCGAAATTGTCGAGCCGCTTCAGGTAGACCGCGCTGTCGATCTCGTGCAGGTACGCGTGGATGCCGAGCGTCGCGAGCGCCTGCGTGTACGGCAGGATCAGGCGATCCATGCCGGGCTGGTCGTCGATGATCTCGATCGTCATCGGCGTGCCGTTTGCATCGCGCAGCGCACCGTCGCGGTAGTGCCAGCCGGCCTGCGCGAGCAGGTCGCGCGCTTCCTTCAGGTTCGCGCGCAGCGAGCCGGGCGGCAGCGTCGACGGCTGGCCGACCATCGGGCCGAACACCGCCGGCGGCAGTGTCGACCGGTAGGGCTCGAGCAGCGCGAGCTCCCCGGCGCTCGGCACGCCGGACGCCGCGAACGGGCTCGCCTCCCAGAAACTGCTGGTGCGGCGGTATTGCCCGTAGAACATCATCCGGCTCATCCAGTCGAAGTCGAACGCCAGCGCGAGCGCATGCCGCACGCGCACGTCCTGGAACATCGGCTTGCGCATGTTCATCAGGAAACCCTGCATCTGCGCGGGGCCGTCCCGGAATTCCCCCTTCTTCAGCATGCCGTTGCGAAAATTCTTGCCGACGTACTTGCGCGCCCACTGCGTCGAGCTGTATTCCATGCGCGCGTCGACATCGCCGGCCTTGAACGCCTCGAGCGACGTGTACTGGTCCAGGTACAGCTTGAACGACACGCGGGCGAAGCGAAACATCCCGCGCCGCGACGGCAGGTTCGCGGCCCAGTAATGCGGGTTGCGCACGTAGCTGATCTGCTTGTCGTTCCTGCGCTGCTCGATCAGGTAGGGACCGCTCGCGATCGGCGGCACGGTCGCGATCTGGTCGAACGGCGGGTGCGTGCCGTCCGCGCGTTGCCCCCATTTCGGCGAGAACACCGGCAGATCGCCCGCGATCAGCGCCGCGTCGCGCTCCGCGTGCTTGAATTCGAAGCGGATCGTCCTCGCGTCGACCACCACCGCGCGCTTGATGATCGAGAACTGCGCGTTGTGGATCGGCGACGCCTGCGGGCTCGTCAGCGTGTCGAACGAATACTTGACGTCAGCCGCGGTGATCGCGTCGCCGTTCGAGAAGCGCGCGGCCGGGTTGAGGTGGAACGTAGCCGACAGCCGGTCCGGCGCGACCTCGACGTCGTCGGCGATCAGCGCGTATTCGGACGCGAGTTCGTCCCAGCTGCGCTGCATCAGCGTGTCGAACATCAGGTTCTTGATGTCCGGCGCGGGCGAGCCGCGCACGAGGAACGGATTCAGCGAGTCGTAGCTTTGCGCTTCGTCGTAGTTTTCGAAATTCAGCGTGCCGGTGTCCGGCGCATTCACATCCGCGTAGTCGAAATGCGTGAAGTCCGGCGGATATTTCGGCTGGTCGTATTGCGAAATCGCCGACACCGCGAGCGCGGCCCGTGGCAAGGCGCCGCCCGACACGAGCAGCGCCGCGCATGCGAGCAGCACGGCGCGCGTGCCGTTGCGCATTTGCCCGTGCGTGCGCATCCGGCGCGCGCGGCGCCGCACACGTGCCCATCGCCATTTCAACAGTGTCATGGTCAGTCTGTCCGGAAGCGTGCGGGCGCGATGCCTGCGCGCGGTCGATGCCCGTGCCGGACGCAGCATGCCGCCCGCGTCCCGCTGGTTGTTCGTGCTGCAAACGATCCGACAAGCCGAGCCGTCGCGCGGCCCGATTGCGGACCGTCGTGGCGCCAGGCGAAAAAAAGGCCGCTCCATGGAAAGGGGAGGTGTGGACGTGGAGCGGCCGGTCTAAAGCCTGTCAGTGCATCGCGATCGTCGTCAGAACTTGTACTGCGCGCCGATCTGCGCGAACCGGCCGATATACGAATACACCGACGTGTCGTACCCGCTCTGGTCCAGCGTGCCGTTCGCGAAGATCGGGTCGTACGGCGGCGTGCGGTTGAAGATGTTGTCGATGCCGCCGTAGATCGTCCAGTTCTTGAAGCCCGTGTACGTCAGCATCAGGTTGAACTGGCTGTACGAACCGACCTTCGACGGCGCGGGCGCCGGCAGCAGGTTCTGCGCGTATGGCCCCGTGAACTGCCACGTCAGCGCCGCATCGAACTTGCGGTAGTTCCAGTCCAGCGTCGTGTTGCCGCGCCAGCGCGGGAAGCTGCCGCCGAACGGCTGCGTGATCGTGAAGTTGTTGCCCGCGCCGTTCACCGGTGCGCCGCCCGGGAAGCCGATCTTGTAGCTGTTGATGTACGCCCAGTCACCCGACAGCGTGACCGTGCCCCAGCCCTTGAGCGGCAGCCCCTGGCGGAACGTGCCTTCGAAGCCGTTCGTGTCGAGGTAGCCGAGGTTCTGATACGGGATCACCTTGTACAACAACTGGCCCGTCGTCGGGTCCGTCACGACCTGCGACGGCTTGCCCTGGCCGATCACGTTGTCGATGCGGATCTTGTACCAGTCGAAGCCGATATCCGTGTAGCGGCTCGGCGAGACCTGGAAGCCGATGTTGAAGTTGCGCGTGCGTTCCGGCGCGAGGTTCGGGTTGCCGACGGTGATCGACGTGTAGTTCTGGCCGGTGGCCGGGTCGACCTGGATGCCGAGCGTCTGCGACTTGCTGTCCTCGACGAAGGTCGGCGCGCGGAAGCCGCGGTTGTACGACGTATACAGCGTGAGCGCCTTGATCGGCTGGTAGCGCAACGCAAAGCGCGGCGAGAAGGCGCCGCCCACGTCCGTGTAGTGATCGTAGCGGCCCGCCTGGCTGAACGTCAGGTTCTCGAGGATCGGCACGTTGATCTGGTAATAGACGGCCGCGACGTTGCGCTGGCCGTTCACCGTCTCCAGGTCCGGCGTGACGACCGCCCCGCTCAGGTATTCCGAGCCCGGCGTCAGCACTTCGCTCTGGTGCGTGAACTGCGCGCCGAAGCCGATGCCGACGTCGCCTGCCGGCAGATGGAACAGGTTCGGCGTCGACAGCGTCGCGTCGATCGTATCGAGCTTCGAGATGCCGAGGTTGTTCGCTTCCTGGAACAGCCCGTTGAACGCGTTCGGCGTCGCCGCCGGGTTCGCGAAGTTCAGCGTGCCGTTCTGGTAGATGTTGTTCAGCGCGTTGACGTTCAGCTGGTTCGTGAACACGTTCGACACCGTGCTCTGCGAATGGCTGACCGACGTCGCCCAGTCCCAGTCACCGTACGGCAGCGTAAACGACCCCTTGATGCCGGCGGCCGCGCGCCAGTAGTTGGCCCAGGTCTTCTGAGCGACCGTGTTCGGAAACGCGTAGGTGAGCGGCGTGGCCGCGCCTGTCGTGTTGTACGGGTTGCTGACCGGCACCACGAAGTTGAACGGCGACAGCAGCTTCGTCTGCGGATTCCAGACGAGCGCCGGGCTCTGCGGGTTGCCGATCACGTTGTTCCACAGGCCGTCGTTGGTCGTGGTCGTGTTGTAGCTCTCGAGGAAATCGGCGAACGCGGTCGTCTTGTCGTCGATCTTGAAGTCGGCATGGAGCTTCGCGTTCAGGCGCTCGGTCATCGGCAGGATCGACGTGCTTTCGGCCGTGTTGTACGCGCAGACCGTGCCCGGCATCCCGGCCGACAGCGAATTCGACGCGGCCGGATGCACCGAGCCGCCGAACGGACAGCCCCCGTTCAACGCCTGCGCGACGCCGCCGGGCATGTTCCAGTAGGACGGCGCGAGCAGCGAGAAACCGCCCGGCTTGCCCGTGAAGTCCTGGTTGCGGGTCGAATCGCGGTCGGCGAGCGTGAAGCCGTTCGACTTGTAGTAGCTGAGCGCCGCCGTCACGTTGAAGCGGTCGGCGTTCAGGTCGCCGAAGCCGCCGAGCACGCCGAACTTCATCGTCCCGTCGCCGTTGCCGGCGTTGATCGCGCTGCCGAGGCTGCCGTCGAGCTGCAGGCCGCGGAAATTGTGTTTCGTGATGATGTTGACGACACCGCCGATCGCGTCCGAACCGTATTGCGAGACGGCGCCCGTCTTCACGATTTCGATGCGCTCGATGTCGTTGAGCGGCAGCGTATTGAGGTCGAAGAACGAATCGACGCTGTTCGAGAAGAATGCGTACGGCGCCACGCGCTGGCCGTCGATCAACACGAGCGTGTATTTTTCGGACAGGCCGCGCAGCGCAATGCCGGCGGCGCCGGCCGCGAAGTTGCCCGATTGCCCCTCGCCCCAACTGTTCGCCGAGTTGGCCGCCGCATCGCGCAGGAAGTCGGCGACGGTCACCGCGCCGCTGCTCTGGATTTCCTTCGGCGTGATCGTCTGCACCTGCTGGAAACCGGTCTTGTCGGCCTGCCGGATCAGCGAGCCCGTCACTTCGAACCGCTTGATCTGCGCGACCTTGCCCTGCCCGTTCGCGCCGGGTGCGGCGGGTGTCGCATCGGCTGTCGCACCGGATGCAGCCACGGGCGCCGCGGCGCCCGTGGTGTCGCCTGCCTGTGCGACGGTCACGGGCGCACCGTTCGCAACCGCATCCGCGATCGCGACGGCGCCCGGCGCCGGCTGGCTCTGGGCGAACGCCGGCGGCACCAGTGCGGCCGTCAGCGCCAGTTCCGCCCAGACTATCCTCTTGATGGCCAACGCCAAAACTCTCTGCTTCATCTTGTTCCCTCTCGCTCGTAGTAAGACCCCACCTGCTGTGCGCCGGAACCTTGTGAATTCCTTGCGCGTCCTGGGTGCCCGTGTAGCGGAACCCGCGATTGCCACTCTTCCGACTGCCTTGATTCGAACGGATCGGCCTCGGGGCACCCGTGCCAGTCAGCATCACCGTCTTTCTTGATTTTTATTCGCCATGCTAATTACCTACATTGAGCGCACTTCCTGCTACCTCCCGATTCGATGGATGGCGAGTCCTGCCGGCGACGAGAACATCTCGCGCGCCGTGCCGCGTGCCATCCGCCGTCGATCGGGTACTTCTCCTTCATCGCGACGCGCAGCGCCGGCCGCCCCGCTAGAACAGCCTCGGCGTGCCGACCCAGACGATCACCGCCTCTTCGTCGGCCGTGTTGTGCCACGCATGCGGCATCGTCGATTCGTAATGCGCGGTATCGCCCTGGTTCAGCGTGAACGTGCAATCCTCGAGCGTCAGCGCGACCTGCCCGCGCATCACATAGACGAACTCCTCGCCCGCATGCGTCGTCACTTCGGACGGCGGCTGCCCCGCCGGCATCCTGACGAGAATCGCGTCGAGCTTGCGGCCATCCGCCGGATTCGTCAGCCTGGCGAACAGGCTGGCCGAGTTCGCGAACTGGAAATACTGCAGCGCGTTCCCGCGGCACACCGAGCGCGCTTCCGTCGGCGTGTCGATGAAGTACTGCATCGTCACGCCCAGCGCCTTTGCGATCCGGACCAGCGACGTGATCGACGGCGTTGCCCGCCCGCGCTCGACCTGCGACAGGAACGGTTTCGAAATGCCGGCGATCGTGGCCGTTTCGTCCAGCGTGAGTTTCAGGCGATGGCGCAGCGCCCGGATCTTGTTGCCTAGCGACACGGCGACGAGCACCGACTCATCAGGGGGCAAAACCATGGAAAGTCGGAGCCTCGCAGTCGAAATCGGTTTGATGTCTGCAACCATTGGCCGATGCGGTGACGCAACCGGCCCGGCGCGATACGCGGCCGCGCGCTGCCGCTGCGTGCAAGCGGTGCGCGGCGCAGCGCGGCATCGTCGCTGCATCGCTGTTCAGCCTTCGTATATTTCATTCGGTTTACTAACTAACAAGGCTGCCCCTTTTCCTCGTCGGACGTGATCGTCAAGCACTAGTACTGTCGCGGCGGCACGCCGCTTGTCGACCGCGCCCGCGCCGCGCGCCGTCGCGCCTTTCCGTTGCCGTTACCGGGATGCCACCGCCGTCCAGAGCTTTGCCAGGTCGCCTGAACCGTCCGATCCCTTGACCGTGCGCAGCACCTGGACCGCATGCGCCTTCTGGCCGGCCACGTAATACGCCTCGCCGAGCCGCAGTCGCGCCGCGTCGGGATGCTCGAGCCCGCCCTTCGCGATCGCCTGCTCCATCATCGGCAAACCCTGCTGCGCATGGCCCGCGAAGACGAGGTTCATGCCCGCGTCGATCGGCGCCGCCGGCGTCGCGGCGTCCCCGCCCGGTTGCGCGCGCTTGGCGGCGAGCGCCTGCAGCCGCTTCTCGCGGTCCGCCTGCGCGTCCTTGCCGAGTACGCCGGATGCGAACCCCTGATCGATCACCTGCTTGCCTTCGGCCGGCGATCCCGCAACCAGCGCGAGCTGCGTCATCTCCATGTACGCGTCGGCCGTCGCGAGCGACCCCGTCGCCCTGCGCAGCCGGTAGATGTCGAGGTCGAGCGACGACAGATACCCGGGGTTGCCGCGAATGGCCGTGACCATTTCGTCCCAGTACGCGGGGCTCGGGTGGTAGGCCACCAGCAGCCCTAGCGCACCGCGGTACGCGCTGCCGTCCTTCACTTTCTGAGCGCACGTCGCGAGCATCTGCAACTGCCCTTCGTCCGGTGCGTGTCCGCCGTTCGCCTGCGCGTCCGTGCTCGCCTTCAACTGGCTCACGACCGGCGCGCAATCGTTCGACAGGTAATACGACTGCGTGAGCAGCGTGCGCATTTCCGGATCCGTTCCGCCTGCCTTCAGGTAGCGCTGCGCGGTCCGGATCGCCAGCGGGTAGTTCCTCTGCTGGAAGTAGATGCCGGCCAGCGCCGCCGTGGTCCGCCGCTCGTCCTCGCCCGACAGCCGCCCCGAGTTCAGTACGGCCTCGTAGGCTTGCGCGGCCGTGCCCGAGTCGCCTGCCGCCATCGCCGCCGCACCGCGCATCTCTTCCACCATGTACGTTTCGTACGGCGTCCGGTTGGGGACGGCGGCCGCCTGCGCGATCTTGCCGAGCGCGTCGCGATACTTGTGCGCCCGGTACAGCTCCTGCGCCGCCGCCAACGGTTTCGCCACGTCCGGCCGCAGCGCGTCCGCCGGCAGCGCCGGCCGGCCGAGCATGCATGCCGCGCCGAGTGCCGTCACCGCCATCATCCGTTTCCATCGTCGCTGGTTCATCGGCTCGTCCGTTTCGTCATTGCATGAACTGTTCGTTACCGATCAGGCCGATCTTGGTCGCGCCCACGCGTTGCGCGGACGCCAGCACGGTCGCCACGTCCTTGTACGGCACCAGCTTGTTGGGCCGCAGATGGATCTCCGCCTGCACGGGTTCCGCCGCCACCTGGGTCAGTTTCGCCTCGAGCGCCGCGCGGTCCGGCACCGGCGCGCCGTTCCACGTCGTCGTGCCGTCGAAATCGATGTCGATCTGCACGATTTCCGGCGGCGTTGCCGGCGGCGGCGGATTGCCCACCGGCAAGTCCATCTTCACCGAATGCATTTGAATCGGGATCGTGATGATCAGCATGATCAGCAACACCAGCATCACGTCGATCAGCGGCGTGGTGTTGATGTCGACCATCACGTCCGGTTCCGCATTGCCTCCGCCCGAAGGCACGTTCATACCCATCGTCGACTCCTGTCGATCAGCGTTGGCGCTTCAGCGCTTATGTCGGCTGGAGTTGGTGCTTCAGCACTTATTCCAGCCCCGTGTTTCGCCTCTGATCCCGTGCTTTGCGGTCGATCAGCGTTCGTACTATCGCGCTCGTGTCGGCCGGCACACTTACTCCATCCCCATGCCTCACAGCCATTCCCGTGCGCGGCTATCCGCCGCGCGCGGGCGGCTCCGTAATGAACGACAGCTTCGCGATCCCCGCGCGCTCGCACATCGTGACCACCCGGCCGATGAACTCGTAGCGCGTGTTCTGGTCGCCCCGCACGTGAACGCTCGGCTGCGGCTGCTGCTGCGACACGTCCTTCAGCTTCGCGAGCAGCGTCGGCGCGTCCACCAGTTGCTCGCCCCAGAACAAATCGCCGTCGCGGTTCACCGCGATCTCGATGCTTTTCGGCGTCGTCTGCAGCGGCTGCACCGTCTCCTTCGGAAGCTGAAGCTGGATCGTGTGCGTCACGACCGGAATCGTGATCAGGAAGATGATCAGCAACACCAGCATCACGTCGACGAGCGGCGTCGTGTTGATGTTGGCGATCACCTCGTCGCTATCGTCCTGCCCGACGTTCATGGCCATCGCGCTTCTCCGTCAGCCGATCAGTTCGCGAGCGATGCCGCCGGCGCCGGCGCGCGCACCGGACGCCGGTTGCCGGCCAGCAGCACCGTGTGCAGTTGCGCGCCGAAGTTGCGGACCCGTTCCATCACCGACTTGTTGCGCCGGACCAGGAAGTTGTAGCCGAGCACCGCCGGCACCGCGACGGCAAGACCGATCGCCGTCATGATGAGCGCTTCGCCCACCGGGCCCGCGACCTTGTCGATCGACGCCTGGCCGGCGATGCCGATCGCCGTCAGCGCGTGATAAATCCCCCAGACCGTGCCGAACAGCCCCACGAACGGGGCCGTCGAGCCCACCGTGGCCAGGAAGGCGAGCCCGTCCTGCATGCGGTTCGACACGTTCGTGATCGAGCGCTCGACCGACACGTCGATCCACGTGTTGCGGTCGACCGCTTCCAGCAGCGCGTCCTCGTGATGCTCGCCGGCTTCGATCGCCGTTTCGGCGATGAACCGGAACGGCGACGCCTCGTCGAGCAGCCTGGCGCCCTCGGCCAGCGACGGCGCGGACCAGAGCTGCGCGTCCGCCAGCTTCGCGCGTCGATTCGCGCGCAACTGTTCCAGGAACTTGGTGATCATGATGTACCAGCTTCCCATCGACATGATCACCAGCAAGATCAGCACGAAACGTGCGACGAAGTCGCCGTTCTTCCATAGCGCGCCGAGCCCGTACGGGTTCTCGACCGCTTCCGTCGCGGCCGGCGCGGGCGGCGGCGCCGGCTCGGCGGCGGCCGGCGCCGGGGCCGGGGC
>NZ_WHNU01000077.1:0-17321 GCF_009362305.1 Burkholderia sp. BE17 | reverse complement strand
GGCCCGTACCAGCCCGGGTAGTACGCCGGGTAGTAGTACGGATACGGCGGCGGCACATAGGCCGGCGCGACGTACACCGGCACCGGCGCAACGACGTCGGCCGGCGTGTCGGGCGCCGGCGAAAGGGCCGGGCCGGGCGCGGCCGGCGCAACCGGAATCTCGCGCTGTGTTACCGTGGCGGGCACCGGCGCGTAATAAGGCGCATAGCCGTACGGGCTCGTGTAGTAGCAGCCGCCGAGCGTCAGCGCGGCCAGCGCGATGACGGCGGGCCTCGCGGCGGAAATCGGGTTCATCTCGTGCTCCGGCAGAATCCGCGCGCCGCCGCCGGGCGCGCGCCTGACTCTAGCTTACGTCCCCTGCAGATTTCCGCGGGTATGATCGGTTACTTTTTGTTTCCTGCACCGGACGGTCGTGCGGGCATGCCCCATGCTGCCTGTCTGCCGCGCCCGCATTGAAGTTGGCGCAGATGCCCTCAACTTGAACGATGTCAGGCTGACCGGCGCGGACGAGCGTTCGCGGACACCCGGCGGCCGGAAACCGGCGGACTTCGGTCCGCCCCCGACAGGAGCGCGGCTCACGCCGCCATCGACATGACTACGCCACGCCCCACTCCACGGGCGGACACGCCGCTCGATCCGATCATCCAGTTGCTGGCGCTCGCCGGCGAACAGGGTTATCTGACCCACGCCGACCTCGTCGACGCGCTGCCGCCCGAAAGCGACAGCCCCGACGCGCTCGACGTCGTGCGCGCCGCGCTCGCCGACATCGGCATCGCCGTGCTCGACGAGCCGGCCGCGCCTGCGCCGTTCGCCGGCACGGTGCCTGTCGATGTCGATCGCGACACGCTCGACGAAGGCCGGGCCGTGCTCGGCGACCTCGCACGCGGCACGAGCGCGTCGACCGATCCGCTCGCGCTCTACATGCGACGCATGCAGGCGGTGCCGCTGCTCACGCGCGAAGGCGAAATCGTGCTCGCCCGCGAGATCGAGACGGGCCGCCACCAGATGCTGCACGCGCTCGCCGGCTGTCCGGCCGCGGTCGACGCGCTGCTTGCGCGTCACCGTGCAACGGGCGCCGCCGGCGCAACCGGATCGTTCGATGACGACGACGGCGACACGCCGGTGCCCGCCAGCTACGACGCGCTGCAGGCAGCCGTGTCGGCGCTGCGCGGCGCATTGCTTGCGCATGGCTGTCGTTCAGACGAATATCGCGACGCGCGCAACCGCATGGCCGCGCTGCTCGGCTCGATCGCATGGGTCGCGCCGGCCGTCGACGACGCAAGCCGCGTCGTGCGTGCGCTCGCTGCAGCCCCGCATGACACCGCCGCGGGCGAAGCCGCCTGCTTCGACACGGTCGCCCGGCGTGCCCTCGCGGCGGCGCTGACCGACGGCCAGCAGAAAGTGCGCGACGCAACGCGCGCGATGCTCGAAGCGAACCTGCGGCTCGTGCTGTCGATCGCGCGCAAGTACATGAACCGCGGCATCGACCTGCCCGATCTCGTGCAGGACGGCTGTGTCGGCCTGATGCGCGCGATCGAGAAATTCGAGTACCGGCGCGGATTCAAGTTCTCGACCTATGCGACCTGGTGGATCCGCCAGGCGGTCGCGCGCGCGGTCGCGGATCGCTCGCGCACGATCCGCGTGCCCGTGCACGTCGGCGACCAGTACCAGCGTGTACGGCGGCATGCGCTGCGCTTTCGCCAGCGCACGGGCCGCCAGGCGACGCCTGCCGAACTCGCGGCCGAAACCGGGTTCGACGAGGACAAGCTGCGCGCGGTGCTCGCGCTGCCCGCCGAGCCCCTGTCGCTCGACACGCCGCTGCCCGACGCGGACACCGGCCTCGTGGACCTGATCGAGGACCAGGCGTCGGCCAGCCCGTTCGAGCAACTGGCCGACACGCGCATGCGCGAATGCGTGACGTCGCTGCTGCGGTCGGTCACGCCGGCCGAGGCCGACGTGCTGCGCCGGCGGTTCGGCCTCGGCGGCACCGAGCCCGATACCTACGACGCGATCGCGCAGGACGCGGGCATGTCGCGCGAACGCGTGCGGCAGATCGAGAAGCGTGCGCTCGCCGCGCTGCGCACGGCCGCCGAAGCCGAGAACGCGCAGTCGTTTCTCGACGCGTAATCGCGTCGCGCGACGCACGGTCGTGCCGACATGCGGCACGACCGTGCGCGTCGCGCCTGTGCTACGTTTGCCATTGACGTACGTCAAGTTATCTTGGTCGCGCGTCGCGACAATGGTCAAAAGCCGACCGGCGCATCGCTCGCCGCGTCCATTCCGTTTGTGCTTCCCCGGGTCCCTCTCCATGCAGTCGACCGCCAGCCAAACGTACGAGGAAAACCGGCATATCGCGGCACGCCTGCGCGAGGCCGCGCAGTGGCTCGCCGACCAGGGCGCGAATCCTTACCGGGTCGCCGCCTACCGCGCGTCGGCCGATGCGGTCGATGCACTCGACCGCAACATCCGCACCTTGTTCGAAGCCGGTGGCGTCAATGCGCTGGGCGCGCTGCCCGACATCGGCAAGGGTGTCGCGCAGGCGATCGCCGAGCTGCTGGTGACGGGGCGCTGGCGCCAGCTCGACCGGCTGCGCGGCGATACCGAACGCATCTCCGCATTCGAGGCCGTGCCGGGCATCGGCCACGCGCTCGCGCTGCGCATTCAAGACGCGCTGCACATCGACACGCTCGAGGAGCTCGAACGCGCGGCCCGCAACGGCCAGCTCGAAACGATCGCGGGCGTCGGCCCGCGGCGTGCGGTCGGCATCCGCACCGCGCTCGACGACGTGCTGAGCCGCCGCCGGCGCTGGCAGGGCCACATGCAAGACGCCGGCCCCGGTACGGAGCCGCCCGTCGAGCTGCTGCTCTACATCGATCGCCAGTACCGCCACAAAGCCGCCGCCGGCGTGCTGCCGATGCTCGTGCACCGGCGCCTGAACGCCGACTGCTACGTGCCGCCGCCCGTGATGCACATGACGAAAGGCGGCTGGCATTTCACGGCGCTGTGCCAGCACGCCGCCGCGCGCACGCCGGAATCCGGCCACACGATGGACTGGGTTTCGCTCTACTTCTACGATGCGGTGCAGTGCGAACACCAGCGCACCGTTTTCACCGAAACGTTCGGCTCGCTCGTCGGCAAGCGCATCGTGCGCGGGCGCGAGATGGAGTGCCACGTGTATTACGCGGGATGAGTCATGGGTCGGATGCACCGCTGACGGCGAATGCCGCGTCGCGCACGGACGCGATCTCGCGGCACGCACGGGCGAGCGTGCGTGAACGACAATCGGAATGCCCGCCCGCCGATGCATGCGCATCGTGCGGGCCAACCGCTTACGCGCCGTCCGCCTTCGTGCGGCGCGCCGGATGACGATGCGCGGCGATGCGCAGCAGCTTCTGGAACGACGGGCATTCGAGATGGTTCTGCGCCGGACACACGGCCGCATGCCGCAGCGCATCGCGCACGGCGCCGAGACGGCGGATCGTGCAGTCGAGTTCGTCGGCCTTGCCGTCGAGCTTCGCGCGATCGATCGCGGGCCGGCCGTCCGCGCCGACCATCGCGAGGATGTCGTCGAGCGAAAAACCGGCCTCGCGGCCGAGCGCGATCAGCGCCAGGCGCTCCAGCACCGACTCGTCGTATTGCCGCCGCAGCCCGTGCCGGCCGGTCGGGACGATCAGCCCCTTTTCCTCGTAGTAGCGCAGCGTCGACGCGGGCAATCCCGTGCGCCGCGCGACTTCAGCTATGTCCAGACGGCTCATGCTTGATCTCAAGTTAACTTGAAGTCGCAAGATAGACGCCCGACTCCGTAAAGACAAGCGTGGGCCGCCATGAAACCGCTGAAACCGACTCGTATTCCGCTGCGTCGCGCAACCGTCGCCGTTCGCCGCGGACGTGCGCGATGAGCCCGCCCGACGTCCTGCTCGACCTGCTGCCGATCGGCGCGGGGCTCTATCTGGCGGCGCTCACGCTCGCGGCGCTGGCCCGTTGAGCACGCGACTTTGCGGGCGCCATGCCGGGTGGTTCCGGCTCAGCCGGCCGTCGCCGAAACCTGCGACGCGCCGTGCCTGTGCCATGTCTCCCGACATTACCGTCGTTTTCAATCCAGCCATCCGGCGCGCCCGCTTCGCGCCGCGTCAGGCCTTCATCGTCCCCGTGCGCACGTAGCGCTCGTGCCACGACAGCGCTTCGGCGAGCAGGTGCGGCGTGTGCTTGCCGAAGCTTTCGCGCGACGCGCGCTCGAAGTAGTCCTCGAGCATCGGCCGGTAATCGGGGTGAGCGCAGGTCGCGATGACCTTGCGCGCGCGCTGCTTCGGCGACAGGCCGCGCAGGTCCGCGAGACCCTGCTCGGTGACGACCACCGCGACGTCGTGCTCGGTATGGTCGACGTGGCTCGCCATCGGCACGATCCGCGAGATCGCACCGCCCTTCGCGGTACTCGCCGACATGAAGCACGACAGATAGCCGTTGCGCGCGAAGTCGCCCGAACCGCCGATGCCGTTCTGGATCTTCGTGCCCATCACGTGCGTCGAGTTCACGTTGCCGTAGATGTCGGCCTCGATCATCCCGTTCATCGCGATGCAGCCGAGGCGGCGCACGAGTTCCGGATGGTTGCTGATCTCCTGCGGGCGCAGCACGATCTTCTCGCGGAACGTCGCGATCTCGTCCGCGAAGCGCTGCACGGCGGCCGGGCTCAGCGACAGCGCGGTGGCCGACGCGAAGCTCAGCGTGCCGTCGTCGAGCAGGTCGAGCATGGCGTCCTGGATCACTTCGGTGTACGCGGTCAGGTTCGAGAAGCCGGCCGAGCTGAGTTCCGCGAGCACCGCATTCGTGATGTTGCCGACGCCCGACTGCAGCGGCAGCAGGTTTTCAGGCAGGCGGCCGCGCTTCACTTCGTGGCGCAGGAAGTCGATCAGTTGCAGCGCGATCTGCTTCGACGTCTCGTCCGGCGCGGAGAACGCATTGCTGCGATCGGGCGCGTCGGTCTCGACGATCGCGACGATCTTGTCGGCCGGGCAACGAAGGTACGGCTCGCCGATCCGGTCGTCGCTCTTCGTCAGCGGAATCGGCTTGCGATGCGGCGGCAGCGCGGTGCCGTAATAGATGTCGTGCATCCCGTCGAGGCCGAGCGGCTGGCGCGCGTTCACTTCGAGGATCACGTGCTTCGCGCGTTCGAGCCACGTCTTGTTGTTGCCGATCGATGCGGACGGAATCAGCAGCCCGTCCTCGCGGATGCCCGCGACTTCGACAATTGCGACGTCGAGATCGCCGTACAGCCCGAACCAGGCGTATTGCGCGACGTGGCTCAGGTGGACGTCCTGGTAATCGACTTCGCCGCTGTTGATCTTGTCGCGCAGCGTCGGGTCGGACTGGTACGGCAGCCGCATCGAGATGCCGTTGGTGCGGGCCAGCGCGCCGTCGAGTTCCGGCGCGGTGGATGCGCCCGTCAGCACGTTGATCCGGAAGTCCTCGCCGCGCGCGTGCGCCGCGTCGATGTGGGCGGCAAGCGCGGCCGGCACGGCCTTCGGATAGCCCGAGCCGGTGAAGCCGCTCATGGCGACGGTCATGCCGGGACGGATCAGCGCGGCGGCTTCGTCGGCGGTGCGGACGAGCGAACGCAGGGCGGGAGCGAGGATGCGTGATGAAGACATGGCTGGTTTCTGACGCTTTGGTCTGTCGTTGACGTCGCGGGGGGTGTCTCCTGAGCGACATGAAGCCCTTGGGGCCGCAAGGAGCGGCCGGCACCACAGGCACGGTCGGAGTATCGCAGAGGCGACCGCCGCGAAATGTCCGCCGGATGCAAAAGATCCTTGCCGGATTTGCCGGGTATCGAACGACCGTTCTGTGACAGGCGATCCAAAACGAACCGGATGCACGCGAAAGGTGCGCGAAAGCATCGGGACGAATGACCGGTCGCCGATCGACAACCCTCGCGAATCAATCGCCGGATTTCGATTGCAATTTGCTGCGCATCGATCGGCAATTGCCGATACGCGTGCAGCGCGGCCAATTGTCGCCCGATGCACCCTTTCCGAGCCTGACGCATGTCAAGGTCGCACGCGCCGCGCGCCGTCCGCCGGCATGCGCGAAAAGCGCCGCCGCGCCGGCCTTCGAGGCCCGTCCGACCTTGACAGCCGCGCGACGCGAAGCACACTGGAATACGGGCTCGGCCGCCGCGTTTGCGCGCCCTTTCGCACGCCCGGTTTTCGACCGGCCGCGACCCGCAAGACGCGGTAACACTCTCGTATGTCAGGACATTGATCGAATAAAAAGCAACAAATTACAATTCCGTATATATTTCGCCGATGGACCAAAGAAAAACCGCCACACGCTCCGAGCCCCCCCTGCCACGCACCTGGGATGCGCGGCTCGCGCGCTCGCTTGTCCGACCGCTTGTCGATACGCCGGTCACCCCGAATCACCTCACCACCCTTCGTCTGATGATTGGCCTCGCCGGCGCCTGGTGCCTCGCGCACGGCGGCTTCGGCTGGAGCAACGCGGGCGCGTTCCTGATCGTGCTGTCGAACTTCGTCGACCACACCGACGGCGAGCTCGCGCGCATCAGCGGCAAGTCCAGCAAGATCGGTCATTTTTACGACCTCGCGGCCGATGCGCTCGTGACGATCGCGCTGTTCGTCAGCATGGGCCTCGGCATCGTCGCCCAGGGCGGCCAGATGGCCGCGTCGCCGGTGCTGCTCGGCGCGGTGGCCGGCGCGGCCGTCGCGCTGATCTTCTTCCTGCGCATGCGGATCGAATCGATCGCCGGCAAGGCCGGCACCAAGCAGGCATTCGCCGGCGGCTTCGAAACCGAAGACGTGCTGTACCTGCTGCCGATCGTGACGCTCGTCGACGGCGTGGAGCCGTTCGTGCTCGCGGCGTCGATCGGCGCCCCGCTGTTCGCCGCGTGGGTCGTGATCGACTGGTGGCGCATCGTCCGGCGCGGCAACCTCCCGCACGAAAACGCCGGGCCGCCCCAAGTTTTCGTGCCCCCCTCGGGGGGCCTGGCGCGCAGCGACAGGTCTGGGGGCGCTCAAAGTTCAACCGAAATCCAGGCTTCCAAATGACTCCGAGCACGCGCGACGACTCCGTGCTGAGCCCGGCACGCCCCGCGCCTGCGCGCGCGGCCGCGTCCGACCCCGATCGCACCGTGGCCGACTGCGTCGGCCGCCTCGACCTCGACCGCCTGCGCGGCGACTACACGCGCCAGGGGTCGTTCCTGTACCTCGACGCGTTCCTGCCGGCCGACGCGCACGCGAAGCTCGCGGCGGCCGCGCGCGCGATGCAGGCCGGCCTGAACCGCAATTACCTGCCCGGCCACAAGCAGGGGGGCAGCGTGAGCCGCCATACGATCGACGAGCAGGCGCCGTACATCGCCGAGCTGTACCGGTCGAAGGCGCTGATCGGCTTTCTCGAGAAGCTCACGGGCGACAAGCTGATGCTGTCGCCGAACGACGATCCGCACGCGTACGCGCTGTATTACTACACGAAGCCCGGCGACCACATCGGCTGGCACTACGACACGTCGTACTACGACGGCCGCCGCTACACGCTGCTGATCGGCGTGATCGACGAATCGTCGTGCCGGCTCGACTACGAGCTGCACACGCGCAACCCGGACGTGCCCGACGAACCGGGCTCCGTGCAGATCGCCGACGGCGGCATCGTGCTGTTCGACGGCGACAAGCTGCGCCACCGCGTCACGCCGCTCGGCCAGGACGAGATGCGCGTGTCGCTGACTTTCGAATACGTGACGAACCCCGGCATGCGGCCGTGGAAGCGCTTCATCTCGAACATGAAGGACGCGATCGCGTATTTCGGTTTCCGCCAGGTGTTCAAGCAACTGGCCACGCGACGCACGACCGGGTCATGACACGCGCCGGCCTGATCCTGCTGTCCCTCGGGACGGCACTCTTCATCGCACTCCTTGCATGGCAGGGCGTCGGCGCGGTTGCGTCCACGTTCCTCGCGGCCGGCTGGGGCCTCGCGCTCGTCGCGGCGTTCCACGTCGTGCCGCTCGTGATCGACGCGATCGCGATCTCCGTGATGTTCCGCCGCGGCCAGCCGGGCGCCGAGTTCGGCAACGCGCTGCGCGCGCGCTGGGTCGGCGAATCGGTGAACAGCCTGCTGCCCGCCGGGCAGATCGGCGGCCCCGTGCTGATGGTGCGCCACCTCGCGCAGCGCGGCACGCGGATGGCCGACGCGGCCGCCGCCGTTACCGTCGGCACGACGATGCAGGCGCTCGCGCAGATGGCGTTCGCGCTGATCGGCATCGCCGCGTTCAGCCTCTATGCAACGCACGAGTCGGTCGCGCACCTGCGCACCCCCGCGCTGATCGCCACCGGCGTGCTCGGCTCGCTCGCCGCGCTGTTCTACGTGGCGCAGCGGCGCGGCCTGTTCGGCCGCGGCCTGCGCCTCGCGTCGAAGCTGCTCGGCCCGCGCGACTGGTCGTCGCTCGCGACCCGCGCCGACGCGATCGACGATGCGGTCGGTGCGCTGTACCGCGATCGTGCGAGGGTCGCGAAGACCTTCGCATTGAGCCTCGTCGGCTGGATCGTCGGCACCGCGGAAGTGTGGCTTGCGCTGCACTTCCTCGGGCACCCGGTCAGCTGGCTCGACGCGCTGCTGCTCGAAAGCGTCGGCCAGGCGATCCGCGGCGCGGCCTTCGCGATCCCGGGCTCGCTCGGCGCGCAGGAAGGCGGTTACCTGCTGCTCGCGCCGCTGGTCGGCCTGCCGCCCGACGCGGCGCTCGCGCTGTCGCTCGCGAAGCGCGCGCGCGAACTCGCGCTCGGCCTGCCCGGCCTGCTCTATCTGCATTTCAGTGAAAGAAACTGGCAGCGGCGCCGTGCGCCGCAGCCGCTCGCCGACTGATCGTTCAGATCCGCCGGCTTTTTGGTTGGAGAACCCATGCGAGCCATCATTCTTGCGGCAGGCCTCGGCTTGCGCCTGCAACAACCGCCCGAGGAGCAATTCCCGAAGTGCCTGCTGCGCTTCGACGGCGTTTCGCTGCTCGAGCGCCATCTGCGCGTGCTCGACGCCGCGGGCGTCGACGAGATCGTGCTCGGGCTCGGCTTCCAGTCCGAGAAGGTCGAACAGGAATTGAAGCGCCTCGGCCGCGAGGCCGAGATCGTGCTGAACGAGCGCTACGACCTCGGCAGCGTGCTGACCGTGCATACCGTCGCCGATGCGATGACGCGCGGCGGCGACGTGCTGCTGATGGACGCCGACGTGCTGTATGACGAGAACATCCTGCACGCGCTGGTGGCCGATCCGGGCAAGGCGATCGATCGCCTGCTGATCGATCGCGACTTCGAGGCCGGCGACGAACCCGTCAAGCTGTGCGTGAAGAACGGCGTGCCGGTCGAGCTGCGCAAGCAGCTCGCGGTCGACCTCGACTACGACACGATCGGCGAATCGGTCGGCTTCTTCCGCTTCACCGAAGGCACCGCGCGCCGCCTCGCGACGATCGTCGCGGGCTACGTCGACAGCGGCCGCGCGAACATGCCGCACGAGGAAGCCGTGCGCGACCTGCTGCTCGAAGGCGGCCATTCGTTCGACGTCGCCGACGTCACCGGCTCGCCGTGGATCGAGATCGACTTCCCGAACGACGTCGCACGCGCCACCCAAGAAATCCTCCCCCTGATTCAACGCACCACTGCCGGAGCCGCACGATGAACGCACGCGAACCCAATTTCACCGAATCGCGCAGCGCACGCCTGCGCCGCATGCTCGTCAGCAGCGACCTCGAATTCCTGATGGAAGCGCACAACGGCCTGTCCGCGCGGATCGTCCGCGAGGCCGGCTTCAAGGGGATCTGGGCGTCGGGCCTCGCGATCTCCGCGCAGTTCGGCGTGCGCGACAACAACGAGGCCAGCTGGACCCAGGTCGTCGACGTGCTCGAATTCATGGCCGACGCGAGCGACCTGCCGATCCTGCTCGACGGCGACACCGGCTACGGCAACTTCAACAACGTGCGCCGCCTCGTGAGGAAGCTGGAGCAGCGCGGCATCGCCGGCGTCTGCATCGAGGACAAGCAGTTCCCGAAGACCAACAGCTTCATCGGCGGCGAGCGCCAGCCGCTCGCGGAAATCGACGAGTTCTGCGGCAAGATCAAGGCCGGCAAGGATTCGCAGACCGATCCCGACTTCTCGATCGTCGCGCGTGTCGAAGCGCTGATCGCAGGCTGGGGGATGGACGAGGCACTGCGTCGCGCGAACGCGTACGCGGAAGCCGGCGCCGACGCGATCCTGATCCACAGCAAGCTGTCGCGCCCGGACGAGATCCTGCAGTTCGCGCGCGAATGGAGCGGCAAGGCGCCGCTCGTGATCGTGCCGACCAAGTACTACAGCACGCCGA
Organism: Burkholderia sp. BE17; assembly: GCF_009362305.1. Classification (NCBI taxonomy): domain Bacteria; kingdom Pseudomonadati; phylum Pseudomonadota; class Betaproteobacteria; order Burkholderiales; family Burkholderiaceae; genus Burkholderia; species Burkholderia sp. BE17. The sequence goes on along the minus strand of NZ_WHNU01000077.1, from coordinate 6,975 downwards.
CCGACGTGTTCCGCCAGGCCGGCATCAGCACCGTGATCTGGGCGAACCACCTGATCCGCGCGTCGGCATCCGCGATGCAGGCGACCGCGCGCGAGATCCACGAGAGCGAAACGCTGATCAACGTCGAGGACCGCGTGGCATCGGTCAACGAAATCTTCCGCCTGCAGGATGCCGACGAGTACTCGGCGGCCGAGCGCATCTACCTGTCGTCGTCGTCGCGCGCGTCGAACGCGGCGATCGTGCTCGCCGCGAGCCGCGGCAAGGGCCTCGAAGCCGTGACCGAAGACAAGCCGAAGGTCATGCTGCCGGTCGCCGGCAAGCCGCTGCTGCGCTGGCTCGTCGACGGCTTCAAGACGCACGGCGTGAACGACATCACCGTGGTCGGCGGCTACCGCGCCGACGCGATCGACACGTCGGGTATCAAGCTCGTGGTCAACGAGCGCCATGCGCAGACGGGCGAACTCGCGTCGCTCGCATGTGCGGCCGAACGCCTGACCGGCGACACCGTGATCTCGTACGGCGACCTGCTGTTCCGCAGCTACATCGTGCGCGACCTCGCGGAGAGCGAGGCCGAGTTCAGCGTGGTGGTCGATTCGTCGCTGACGGAAACCAACCAGAGCGTGCGCGATTTCGCGCTGTGCTCGGCGGCGGACGATCGCGGCCTGTTCGGTCAGAAAACCTACCTGCAACGTGTATCGAGCGACGTCGCCACGGGCACGCCGCACGGCCGCTGGATCGGCCTGCTGAACGTGCGCGGCGCCGGCGTCGATCGCCTGAAGGCGATGCTCGCGACGCTGCAGGCGCGCGACGATTTCGACACGCTCGACATCCCGATGCTCCTCAACGAACTGATCGCCGCCGGCGAGAAGATCGAGGTGCAGTACGTGCACGGCCACTGGCGCGGCGTCAACGACCTCGAAGACTTCCGCCGCGCGGGCGACTTCGCGCACGGCCAGACGCCGCTGTCCGAACCGGGCGCCGGCAACGGGGGCGCGCAATGATCGAAGCGGCCCAGTTCGTCGAGGCCGCGCGCGAACGCGGCTTCGACTGGTACGCGGGCGTGCCCTGCTCGTACCTGACGCCGTTCATCAACTACGTGCTGCAGGACCCGACGCTGCACTACGTGTCGGCCGCGAACGAAGGCGACGCGGTCGCGCTGATCGCGGGCGCGACGCTCGGCGGCAAGCGCGGGATCGCGATGATGCAGAACTCGGGGCTCGGCAACGCGGTGAGCCCGCTGACGTCGCTGACCTGGACGTTCCGCCTGCCGCAACTGCTGATCGTCACGTGGCGCGGCCAGCCGGGCGTCGCCGACGAGCCGCAGCACGCGCTGATGGGCCCGATCACGCCCGCGATGCTCGACACGATGGAGATCCCGTGGGAGACGTTCCCGACCGATCCCGAACAGGTCGGCCCGGCACTCGACCGCGCGATCGCGCACATGGACGCGACCGGCCGCCCGTACGCGCTCGTGATGCAGAAAGGCAGCGTCGCGCCGTATGAACTGAAGGCGAACCCGGCGGCGAAGCCGCGCGCGCATGTCGCCGCGCAAGCGTCGTCGCGTGCCGTGTCGGCCGACGCATGGCCGACCCGTCACGACGCGCTGCAGCACGTGATCGCGCACACGCCGGTCGATTCGACCGTCGTGCTCGCGTCGACCGGTTTCTGCGGCCGCGAACTCTATGCAATCGACGATCGCCCGAACCAGCTGTACATGGTCGGCTCGATGGGCTGCGTGACGCCGCTCGCGCTCGGCCTCGCGCTCGCGCGCCCCGACCTGCGCGTGGTGGCCGTCGACGGCGACGGCGCCGCGCTGATGCGCATGGGCGTGTTCGCGACGCTCGGCACCTACGGGCCGGCCAACCTCACGCACGTGCTGCTCGACAACGGCGCGCACGAATCGACGGGCGGCCAGGCAACCGTGTCGCAGCATGTGTCGTTCGCGGGTGTCGCGGCCGCATGCGGCTATGCGTCGGCGGTCGAAGGCGACACGCTCGACGTGCTCGATGCAACGCTGGCTGCCCCGGGCGATGGCGTGCAGTTCGTGCGTGTCGCGATCCGTACCGGCGTGCCCGATGGCCTGCCCCGCCCGACCGTCACGCCGGTCGAGGTCAAGACCCGTCTGATGCGGCACATCGGCGCCGCGCAGACCGAAGCCCACGCTGAAGGAGCCCTTTGATGCTGCTGCTGAACCCCGGCCCGGTGACGCTGACCGAACGCGTGCGCCGCAGCCTGCTGCAACCCGACCTGTGCCATCGCGAAAGCGAATTCTTCGATCTGCAGGACGAAGCGCGCGCGCGCCTCGTCGCCGCATACGAACTCGATCCGGCCGAATGGGCGGCCGTGTTGATGGCGGGCTCGGGCACGGCCGCCGTCGAAAGCATGATCGCGGCGCTCGTGCCGCGGGACGGCAAGCTGCTCGTGATCGAGAACGGCGTGTACGGCGAGCGGATCGCGCAGATCGCAACGCAGTACGGGATCGCGCATGACGTGCTGAAGCACGAATGGATGCAGGCGCCCGATCTCGCGCAGATCGCCGCGCGCCTCGACGCGGGCGGCTACTCGCACGTCGCGGTGATCCATCACGAAACGACGACGGGCCGCCTGAACGATCTCGGCGCGATCGCCGACGTATGCCGTTCGCGCGGCGTGAAACTGCTCGTCGACGGCGTCAGCAGCTTCGGCGCGGAAGCGATCGACTTCGCCGGCGGCGACATCGACGCGGTTGCCGCGACCGCGAACAAGTGCCTGCACGGCGTGCCGGGCGCGGCGTTCGTGATCGTGCGCCGCAGCGCGCTCGCGATGGCCGCGAGCCGCACGTACTACCTCGACCTCGGCCGTCTCGCGAAGCTGCAGGACCAGCGCAACACGCCGTTCACGCCGTCCGTGCACGCGTACTACGCGCTCGTCGAGGCGCTGCGCGAATTCGACGAAGCCGGCGGCTGGCGTGCGCGCCATGCGCATTACAAGGCGCTCGCCGATCAGGTGCAGGCCGGGCTGGCCGCGCGCGGGATGCCGCTGGTGCTGCCGGAAGGCGCGTCGTCGGTCGTGCTGCGCGCGTACCGGCTGCCGCAGGGCGTCACGTACGAGACGCTGCACGACGGGTTGAAGGCACGCGGCTTCGTGATTTATGCGGGGCAAGGCGGGTTGTCGAAGGAGCTGTTCCGCATCTCGACGATGGGCGCGATCGCAGCGGCTGATGTCGATCGGTTGCTGGATGGGTTTACCGAGTTGACGCGATAAGCGCTGCCGCTTCGTCGACGAGAGGCCCGTGAGGGCCTTTTTTTGTTCTTTGCGGATTTTTGTGGGTCGCTTGTCGACCCGGAACGGTCCTTCAGTGAGTTGCTCCGAACGCCTCAAAACCTTGCAGAATAGCGGCCGTCCTTCCCCCGATTACGTATCGCGGAGCTAGTGCGCCCCATCGCGCGGTGCGAGCAAAAAATTGTGGAATCCCACTCCCAGTTAGCCTCCCTCGCCGCACGTCGAGACCAGATGTATGTCGTGTCGACGTTTACAGGCGTTATGCCGCCCCATCAGAACCTACGCCGCGTGGGGTTTGTTCCTTGACATCGCAGCATCGAGTTGCCTATTGTGTGATGAATGCAACCCGCTTTCCAAACGTGTCCTTTATGGATTCTGCCCGTGAGTACGATCAAAACGTGAGCGGCTACTGAAATGGCAACACTGGAAGTCGGCTGGGTGCGCCACACTAACGTGGACACAATTAATTTCGGAATCGAGCAGAGTTTACACAATCTCAGATTGACTTATGGAGCAATCCAGATTGCCTTCCAGCGCAAACTGTCATCAGGAGTGGATAATGAGCACCGATCTGGCAAAGCGTCCCCTACTTAGAATTGTTGGCGGCCTGATGGAGGCTTCGAATTCAAAGTCTACAGCCCCGTTCGTGACAATAAGCTCATGGGGAGTTCAGACACCTCTGCACCACCATATCGGCGGAGTCTATTGCTACACGAAGGCGTATGGAAGCTCTTACGGCAGGCTATCCATTTATTTAAGTCAAGACGAGAGCTTAGACATGGTCGTCGGCGGCAAAATGTGGGCAAATAACGACTCTTCAAGCAACACGCCGGTAGAAGAGTTCAGCTGGGGCTATACCGGCCCCGATGCAAGCGTCATAAAATCTGCATTTTCCGGATATGGATGGAGTTCTACTTACAAGCACGGCTATGTGAGCTGTGATCTGTACATGCTCACAAATCCATCGGGGGCAGGTCCGATTGGAGGAAGGTATTATTCAACCAACAATACTTCAACTGCGACCAAAGTGACAGAGACCTTCTGGGGGCTCTCGGATGGAAACGAGGTCGGGCTATTCAACGGATACAACTACAGCGCCGCCTACAAAGAAGGTTACGGCTACGCGACAATCGTCCTGCCGAAATGACGCGGTAGAGCAGTGGACTGCGTCGTTGGCACGCAAGCCGTACCGCTTGGCCAGGTCGAGCAACCCAGCGTGCCAGCGGTGTTGACCGTCGCCATACGCATCGCGCTCGACAACGATGGTCTTGGCGTTGTCGTAAAGGATCTCGCGAGGAACACCGCCCAAGGCTTCGAACAGTGCATGATGACATGGGGACCAACGTCTCGGCGCGTTCATCAGTGGTGAAGCGTGCTCAGCCCCAACGACTGAAGCCGAGCGTGACGGTGAAAGCGTAAAGCGGGTCGGCGCCTCGGCGGAAGACAACGAAATCGCACTGCACCTGCAGACAGGGCTCGGTCTCGAACCTCACGAGCAGGTCCGGCTTTGGCACGAACTTATGCGCGTTCATGGAAGCCTGCAGGCTTCACAACTGACCATCGTAGCCGTGCGCACGCAACTCGCGCAGCAGCCGTAGACCGAAATAAAGCTTAGACTCTAGTTTCAAGTGCAACACCCGTCATGAGGTAGGGTGTTGTGATGACGAAATACAAGCATTTGAGTGCCGAAGAGCGCGCGGCCATCATGATCGAGCGGGCCAGAAATACAAGCGTCCGAGCGATAGGCCGGCTGCTCAATCGCAGTGCGTCGACCATTGCGCGCGAACTGACGCGCAACCTCGGGGAGTCGTCGTGCCGTTATGACGCCACGGCGGCGGCCCAGGGATATCGCAGGCGACGTGAACGAAGTCGGCGGCCACGAAAGCTGGCGGCTGGAAACGCGTTGTACTGGCAGGTGCATCACGATCTGGTTTATCGGCGCTGGTCGCCACAGCAAATTGCTGCCAGACTTCGCGACATGCACCCCGAGAATCTGGAACAACGCGTCAGTCACGAAACGATCTACGCGTCGATTTATACCCACTGACCTGCTCCCCGCGTTTAGTACGGTGACGGTGTAGAGTCCGTTCCAGAGAGGAACGGCAATGAAAAGGCGATTCACCGAAGAGCAAATCATCGGCATCTTGAAGGAAGCCGAGGCTGGCCTGAAGCCGGCGGAGCTGTGCCGCAAGTACGGCATCTCGGAAGCGACCTACTACAACTGGAAAGCGAAGTTCGGCGGGATGACGGTCTCCGAAGCGCAGCGCCTGAAGGAGCTGGAGCAGGAGAACAGCAAGCTCAAGCGTCTGCTGGCCGAATCGATGCTCGACAACGCCGCGTTGAAGGACCTGCTGGCTCGAAAGTAGCAAGCCCGCAGGCCAAGCGCGAAGCGGTCCGGATATTGATGACCGAACGTGCCATGGGTGTTACCCGGGCCTGCGGGCTGGTAGGGATTTCGCGCTCGCTGTTCCACTACGAATCACGCCGCCGAGTTGATGACGAAGCGCTGACTGGCCGGATGATGGCCATCGCCGCGCAGAAGCGCCGATACGGCTATCGCCGGATTCACGTGCTGTTGCAGCGGGATGGCTGCTTCGCCAACCACAAGCGCATCTGGCGCCTGTACAGCAAGGCGGGGCTGAGCGTGCGCAAGCGGCGACGCAAGCGTATTGCGGCTGTCGAGCGCGCGCCGCTGCCGTTGCCAACAGGCCCGAATCAGAGCTGGTCGATGGACTTCGTTTCTGACGGGTTGGCCTATGGTCGGCGGTTTCGATGCCTGAACGTGGTCGACGACTACACGCGCGAGTGCTTGGCCATCGAGGTCGATACTTCGCTGCCGGGCCTACGAGTGCAGCAAGTGCTTGAGCGGCTCAAGGAGATGCGAGGCTTACCCGCATCCATCACGGTCGACAACGGGCCGGAGTTCGCTGGTAAGGTGCTGGATGCATGGGCCTACGAAGCCGGCGTCACGCTGTCGTTCATTCGGCCTGGCAAGCCGGTGGAGAATGCCTATATCGAGAGCTTCAACGGGCGGTTCCGCGACGAATGCCTGAACGAGCACTGGTTCGTCTCAATGCGCCACGCCAAGCGGCTGATTGAGGAATGGCGTATCGAGTACAACACCGAGCGGCCTCATAGTTCGCTCGGCTATCTGACGCCTGCGCAGTTCGCCCAGGCGCACGACGCGAAGCAGCAGTTTTTAACCTCGGACTCTAACTGCAGTTCGGACTAAAACCGGGGGCAGGTCAGGGCCGATAGCTGGGCTAATGGGCGCATCTCGTGTTGAGCAGGGTGGCAAGAGGTAGCGGAGCAGGTTAGGGATACCACTCGTGCCTCGCCCACACTTGTGTGCGTGTGCTGCAGGTTCCACGCGCGAAACGTGGGCTAGGCCGGGAGCAAGTCATCTGTCTGTCGTCGAAAGCGAGGGCGTATTGCACTAGCTATCGATGATAGTTCCCGTCAACAATGAGTAATAGAACACGACAGCCAACACATGCCGCGTACATCGAGGATGAGGGGCTGTTGTCGGAGTAAAGCAGCCCCTCCGAATGGGCTCCGCGCGGCGACGGCAGACGTCCGCTTCTGGCTGCGGATTCAACCCGTCGATGCAACGAATTGATGAAAGCGCTCAGCCGGTGTATCGAAGTCTAGCGTCTTTCGAGGACGCTCATTGAGCCGCTTGGCAACAGCGTTGAGCGTGGCCTGTGAATAGGC
>NZ_WHNU01000076.1:0-20458 GCF_009362305.1 Burkholderia sp. BE17 | reverse complement strand
AACCCGCCCCCACCCGATTCCGCCCGTGAACTTCGACGACTACTGTCAGCAAAAGGCCGCCCCCGCGGGCTCCAGCGTCTACTACGCGTTGCGTCAGGCGCCACTCGCCACGCAGCCGCGCCTGACGGCATTGTTCGCGCTGCGCCGCGAACTCGAGGAAACCGTCAAGGAAACCAGCGACCCGACCGTCGGCCACACGAAGCTCGCGTGGTGGCACAAGGAACTCGCGGCACTGGCCGACGCTCAGCCGTCGCACCCCGTCACGAAGGCGCTCGCGCAGCATCATCCGGCGATCGCCGCCGAGGCCGACGCGTTGCGTACGCTCGTCAACGGTTACGGGATGGACCTCGAACAGGCGCGCTACCTCGATTTCGCGAATCTGCAGCGCTATATCGCGCAGGTCGGCGGCACCTTCGCGTCGCTGGTCGCGCGTGCCAGCGCCGCGAACCCGGCCGACCCGCAGCCGTGGGCCGCGGACGCCGGCCGCGCGCTGATGCTCGCGCAATTCGTGCAGGAACTCGGCAACGACGCGCGCCACGGCCGCATCTACCTGCCGATCGACGAACTGCAGCGCTACAACGTGACCGCGGCCGATCTGCTGAACCGCCGCTACAGCCCGGCCTTCACCGAGTTGCTGCAATTCCAGACAGCGCGCGCGCGCGAAGCGCTCGCGGCCACCGATGCAGCGATCCCCGCCCCCGAACGCCGCGCGCAGCGCACGCTGCGCGCGCAAATCGCATTGGCCGGCGCGCTGCTCGACGAAGTCGAGCGCGACGGCTACCAGGTGCTGCACCAGCGCATCGCGCTGACGCCGATCCGCAAACTGTGGATCGCGTGGCGCGCCGCACGCCGGCGCTGAACCCGACGCATCACGCCTTCAACAACGGCAGCGTGTCGAAGCGCTGCTGCAGCACGCGCGTCGCGTCGAGCCCCCACCACGGCCCGAGCACGGTCGCGTAGAGCTGGCGGAAATCGACCGCGACCGGCAGGTTGCCGTTGCCGTCGAGCCGCCCGAGCGCCGGCGGCGCACCGTACAGCCCCCCGGCCACGCGGCCGCCCATCACGAAATGCGGCGCGGCCGTGCCGTGATCGGTGCCGTTGCTCTGGTTCTCGCGCACGCGCCGCCCGAATTCCGCATACGTCATCACGAGCGTCTGGTTCCAGCGCCCGAGTTCGAGCAGCGCGCCGCGCATCGCGCTCATCCCTTCCGCGAACTGCTTGAGCAGCGCGGCCTGCTGCCCCGGCTGGTTCTGGTGCGTGTCGAAGCCGTTGAGCGTCAGGCGCAGCACCGCGACGCCATCCTGCGCACCGGGCCCGGACGCTTCGCACGCGGCCAGCACCTGCATCGCGGTCTTGACCGACGTGCCGAACGCGCCGGCCGGAAACGCCGTCCGGAATTCACGCATCCCGCCGCGCGGGCGCAGTCGGTCGGCTGCCTTCACGATATCGTTCTCGACGTCGATGATGTGCGCGAGCGCCGGGTTCTGCTCGCGCAGCGACGACGGTTCGGCAAGCCGGGCCGCACGAATGAACTGCGCGGGATTGACGAGCGCGATCGCGCGCGCGCCGTTCGCGAGCGGCCCCATCTCGGCGCTGCCGAGCACGACGCCGTCCGCCGCGAAACCGGGCGGCACGGGGGCCTGCGCAAACGTGCGCGTGAGCCAGCCTTCGTGCAGGTACTGGTCCGAACGCGATGCCGTATCCCAGATCTCGATCGAGCGGAAATGCGACAGGTTCGACTGCGGATAGCCGACGCCCTGCACGACCGCGACCTGCCCGTCGCGCCACAGCGGCATCAGCGGCGTGAGCGACGGGTGCAGCCCGGTGTGCGCGTCGAGCTGCAGCACCTGCTCGCGCTTGATGCCGATGCCGCGCCGGAACTGGTAGTACAGCGGGTCCGCATACGGCACCACCGTGTTGAGGCCGTCGTTGCCGCCCTTCAGCTCGACGAGGATCAGCACGTTCGCATAGCCGGCCGCCGCTTGCCGGCCAGCTGGCGCCCCCGAGGCCGCCAGCGCGGGCGCTTGCCACATCGACACGCCCGCCGCCGCAGCGGCCCCCGTCAGCGTCAGAAAATCACGTCGGTTCATCGCGCATCCTTTGGTTCGCCGCCCGGCACCTTGGCCGCTCCGGCGCTCCGATTCGTCGTCGTTTGCATCATTTCAGTTGATAGGCCGGATCCATCAGCAGCGCCTCGAGATACGCGCTGCCGGTCGAATCCGTGTCGATCGCCGCGACCGGCGACAGTTGCAGCACCGCATGCTGCAACTGAAGCTCGGTCGACAATCCCGCGATCGCCTGCGGCCGCGCGCGATATTGCGCCAGCCAGCGTTCGAGGTCGAAGCGCAGGCCGCCGCGCGCGGGCTTGGCCGGCGCGCCGCGCATGCCGGCGGCGGACGCCGTGTCGACCACCGGCATCGCGTGCGCACGCGCGTTCGACGGCGGCCCCATTGCATCATGCGCAGGCGGCCGCATGCCGGCCGTCTCCGTCGCGCGGAACAGTTGCTCGACGAACTGCTTGCGCGCGAGCAGCGTGGTGCTGTTGATCCACAGCGCGCCGCCCGGCCAGCCCTTCACGTTCGGCGGATAGAACAGGTTTTGCCCGAGCGTGCGCACGGTGTTCGCGAGCATCTGCGGATCGCCGTACGCGACGTCGAACAGCCGCACCGACCCGACGACGAACTCGGCCGGCGACTTGACGAGCACGCCGCGGTTGCGCGGATCCCAGAACGCGTCGGTCGACCACAGCGCGGCGAGCGCCGTGCGAATGTCGTAGCCGCTCGCGCGAAACCGTTCGGCCAGGCTATCGAGCGCGCCCGCGTCGGGCGTATCGGACACGAACTCGCGCCACAGCTTGCCGACGATGAAGCGTGCGGTGCCGGCCCGCTTCAGCAGGATGTCGACAAAGCCGTCGCCGTCGAACGGCCCCGTCTCGCCGAGAATCGTCTTGTCGCCCGCGTCGTGCCATTCGGGCCGCACCTCGAAGCGCAGCGTATCGGGATCGATCGTCCAGCCCGTCATCGCGCGCGCGGCTTCGGTCACGTCGTACTGCGTGTAATGCCCTTCGCCGAGCGTGAACAGCTCCATCGCCTCGCGCGCGAAATTCTCGTTCGGGCGTCCCTTGCGATTGCTCACGCCGTCGAGATACTGCAGCATCGCCGGATCCTTCGCGACCGCGTGCAGCAGCGTGCCGAAGTTGCCGAGCGCCTCGCGGCGAAACAGCGCATTCTGCGCGGCCATCGTTTGCGGATAAGGCACCTTGTCCTGCCCCGACGTGAAATGCCCGTGCCAGAACAGCGTCATGCGTTCGGTCAGCGGCGACGGCGTCACGACCATCTCGTTGACCCACGCCGCGCGCAACGCCTCATAGCGGCGATCGCGCTCGCGCTGCTCGTCGCGCCGCATGTCGGGGGTCAGCGCCTGGCGCTGCGCGCGCGTCGGCGGCAGCTCGGCGATCCAGTCGGGCCACGCCGTCACGGGTTCGCGGCGAACGTTGCCGAGTGTGTCGGCCACCGCCTGCGCGCGTGTCATGCCGACGATGCGCGCAACCTCGGCGGGCGCGGGAGAGAAACCGGTGCGGCTCAGGAAAAACAGCGCATCGTCGGCGTCGAGCGCCGACTGCATAGCGGGCGACGGCGCCGGTACGGCAGCGTTCGCTTTCATCGTCATGGACTCCCGGAGCGCACCGGCGGTGCGGATGCCGGTACAACGGCAATCGGCAGGCGAAAGTTGACTGAAAAAGTGCTACGAATTTTTTCCGCGCGGTGTGTTCCGCGCAGGGCGATGACGACACGCTTCAGCGCTTGTACAACTCGCGAACGGCGTCTTCGATGTGCTGGCGCAAAATGTGGCGCTCCTCGGGCGTCATGTGCCCGTCGCGGCGGCGCTGTTCGAGATCGGGAGGCACGGCGGAACGGACCGTCATATCGGCGGCACGGTCTGGCTGCGGCGCTTTGCCGCGCGGTAGCTTGCGCGAAGGTGCGCCCTGCTCGGGGCGCTGCGCATACGAGAAGTTCGACGCATACGGACCGGCAAGCGCGATCGTCAGCATCAGTGCAATCCGGGCAGATCGCATGACCGTCCTCGCTTCTTTGGTCGATTTGTTCCCTTCGTCACGCGGCAACCGGCTACCTCTGGTACTTGAAAAACCCTGCGGAATTCGGGTGTGCAAAGATGAAAGATGGAGTGCAGGGGAGTATCTACCGAATTTCGGCTTCGAGTAAAGGAATCTCTACAGCCTGCCTTTACTCGGCGCGACACTACGGGTAAATTTTGTAACCGACTGTAACGCACGAAAATACGCGGCCGTGCGCCAATTCCCATTCGCGATAAGATGCCGATCATGGAAACGAAAAACCCCTCCAAGATTCTCGTCGTCGACGACGACCCGCGCCTGCGCGATCTGCTGCGCCGCTATCTCGGCGAGCAGGGCTTTAACGTATATGTCGCGGAGAACGCGACCGCGATGAACAAGCTCTGGGTACGCGAGCGTTTCGACCTGCTCGTGCTCGACCTGATGCTGCCGGGCGAAGACGGCCTGTCGATCTGCCGCCGCTTGCGCGGCAGCAACGACCGCACGCCGATCATCATGCTCACCGCAAAGGGCGAGGACGTCGATCGCATCGTCGGCCTCGAGATGGGCGCCGACGATTACCTGCCGAAGCCGTTCAACCCGCGCGAGCTCGTCGCGCGCATTCACGCGGTGCTGCGCCGCCAGGCGCCGGCCGAGCTGCCGGGCGCGCCGTCGGAAACCACCGAGGTGTTCGAGTTCGGCGAGTTCTCGCTGAACCTCGCAACCCGCACGCTGACGAAATCCGGCCAGGAAATTCCGCTGACAACCGGCGAATTCTCGGTGCTGAAGGTGTTCGCGCGTCATCCGCGCCAGCCGCTGTCGCGCGAGAAGCTGATGGAGCTCGCGCGCGGCCGTGAATACGAAGTGTTCGACCGCAGCCTCGACGTGCAGATTTCGCGCCTGCGCAAGCTGATCGAACCGGATCCAGGCAGCCCGCGCTTCATCCAGACCGTCTGGGGTCTCGGCTACGTGTTCATTCCGGACGGCGCCGCCTGATTTTTTCCTTTCCGGTTTCGCCCGCCCACGGCCCGTCCCATGCGTATTGACCGGCGCCTCCTGCAGCTCGCGTTCGGCGGGCTGTTCTGGCGCACCTTCCTGCTGATCGCGCTGCTGATCTCGGTCAGTCTCGCCGCGTGGTTCCAGAGCTTTCGCGTGATCGAGCGCGAGCCGCGTGCGCAGCGCGTCGCGCTGCAGCTCGTCGCGGTCGTGAAGCTCACGCGCACCGCCCTGCTCTATTCCGATCCCGATCTGCGGCGCGCGCTGCTGCAGGATCTCGAGAGCAACGAGGGCGTGCGCGTTTACCCGCGCGAGAAAACCGACAAGTTCAAGCTGCAACCCGACGAATCGCTGAACCGCCTGATCGAGCACGACATTCGCAGCCGCCTCGGCGACGATACCGTGATCGCGCAGTCGGTCAACGACATTCCCGGCGTGTGGATCAGCTTCAAGATCGACGACGACGATTACTGGGTCGCGCTCGACCGCGACCAGCTCGACAACGTCACGGGCCTGCAGTGGGCCGGCTGGGGGCTGTTCGCGCTCGCACTGTCGCTGTTCGGCTCCGCGTTCATCACGAGCCTCGTGAACCGGCCGTTCTCGCGGCTGGCGCTCGCCGCGCGCCAGGTCGGCTCGGGCCAGGCGCCCGAGCTGCTGCCCGAGCGCGGGATGGGCGTCGCGGCCGATACCAACCGCAGCTTCAACCAGATGGTGCGCGACCTCGAACAGCTCGAGGCCGACCGCGCACTGATGCTCGCGGGCATCTCGCACGACCTGCGCACGCCGCTCGCGCGGCTTCGCCTCGAAACCGAGATGAGCCCGTCCGACCAGGCAACAAAGGACGCGATGGTCGACGACATCGAGCAGATGGACCGCATCATCGCGGCCTTCATCGACTACGCGCGCCCGTCGCAGCGCAGGCCCGAGCCCGTCGACCTGTCGTCGATCGCGCAGGAAGTCGCCGCGCGCGTATCGGGCGAGGACGGCGTCGAGATCCGCACGCGGCTCGCGCCGAGCGCGGTCATCGAAGCCGACGAGACCGACATGCGCCGCGTGATCGGCAACCTCGTCGAGAACGCGCGCAAGTATGGCCAGAGCAAGCAGGACGGCATCTCGCGCATCACGCTCGAGACGCGCGTATCGCACGCGCGCGTCGAGCTGTCGGTGAGCGACGAAGGTCCCGGCATCCCCGAAGATCAGTTGCCGCTCGTGATGCGGCCGTTCTATCGCGTCGACACCGCGCGCACCAAGGCGGACGGCACGGGCCTCGGGATGGCGATCGTGCTGCGGCTCGTCGGCCGCTATCGCGGCGCGCTGCGCCTGCGCAACCGCAACCCCGAAGCGGGTCTCGAAGTCACGCTCGAATTCCCCGGCGCCGGCAAGGCGCGTGCGACCGCGTGACGCGCTCGCGCACGCTTCCTGCGCTTCACACTATCGATCCGGTTGAAAAAAACTATGAAGATCGTTAGTCAAAATCTATTGAAGCATTTTATTAATAGTGTTATAGTTCGCCCCATGCTGTCACACCATCGTTGCAGCACCGAGGTAGCTTGACTCAGTCCTCTTCCCAACTCATACAGGAGTATCCGCATGAAAACCGTGGGCGATAAACTCGAAGCTTTCACCGTCGTAGCCGCGAAGCCGGGCTTCAACAATCACGAGGAAAACGGCCAGTCGGCGTTCGAGAACGTCACCGAAGCGTCGTTCCCGGGCAAGTGGAAGATCATCTACTTCTATCCGAAGGATTTCACGTTCGTGTGCCCGACGGAAATCGTCGAGTTCGCGAAGCTCACGAAGCAGTTCGAAGAGCGCGACGCGATCCTGCTCGGCGGCAGCTCGGACAACGAATTCGTCAAGCTCGCATGGCGCCGTGAGCACAAGGACCTGGACAAGCTGAACCACTACTCGTTCGGCGACGTCAAGGGCGAGTTGATCGACCAGCTCGGCGTGCGCGACAAGGAAGCCGGCGTGGCCCTGCGTGCAACGTTCATCGTCGATCCGGACAACACGATCCAGCACGTTTCGGTGAACAACCTGAACGTCGGCCGCAGCCCGGCAGAAGTCCTGCGCATTCTGGACGGCCTGCAAACGGACGAACTGTGCCCGTGCAACCGTGCAGTCGGCGGCGCAACGCTGTAAGCGCATCGATGCACGAAGCCCGCGGCGCACGTCCTGCCTGCGGGCTTTTTTAACGGCCAACCCATAGGAGATATCAATGGAATTCATCGACTCGATTAAGGCGCGCATTCCCGACTACGCGAAGGACATTCGCCTGAACCTCGACGGCACGATCTCGCGCTCGTCGCTCGAAGGCACCGACGCGGTCGGCGTCGCGCTGGCGGCGGCGATCGCGGCGAAGAGCACGGTGCTCGTGAAGACGATCCGCGAAGCCGGCGTGCTGTCTCCCGAAGAGACGAACGCCGTGCTGACGGCAGCCGCGCTGATGGGGATGAACAACACCTGGTATCCGTATGTCGAGATGGCCGACGACTCCGACCTGAAGACGCAGCGCGCCGAGCTGCGGATGGGTGCGTATGCGACGCACGGCGGCGTCGACAAGCGCAAGTTCGAGATGTACGCGCTCGCCGCGTCGATCGTCGGCAAGTGCCACTTCTGCGTGAAGTCGCACTATGCGCTGCTGAAGAACGAGCAAGGGATGACCGTCACGCAGCTGCGCGACGTCGGCCGCATCGCGTCGGTGATCAACGCCGCCGCGCAGGTGATCGCCGCCGAAGGCGAGTAAACGGCTACATGAGCGGTTTCGCCGCGCGACCAGCAGCCGTGCCGGAGCGGCGGCCACCCCAAACGAAAATGCCACGCATCAGCGTGGCATTTTTCATTTCCGCAGCACCACCGCGCGCGGAACGAGCCGCGCACCGCCACAACCGGCCATCAGCCGCCCTGCCTGACCAGCAGCGCGGCGGCCTGCGCCTCGATGCCCTCGCCGCGGCCGAGGTAACCGAGCTTCTCGTTGGTCTTCGCCTTTACGTTCACGCGGTCGAGCGGCAGCCCGAGATCGGCCGCGATGTTCGCGCGCATCCCGTCGATATGCGGCGCGAGCTTCGGCGCCTGCGCGATCACGGTGCTGTCGACGTTCTGGATCGTGAAACCGGCCGCCTGCACGCGGGCGACGCATTCGCGCAGCAGCACGCGGCTGTCCGCGCCCTTGAACGCCGCGTCGGTGTCGGAGAAATGGCGGCCGATGTCGCCGAGCGCCGCCGCGCCGAACAGCGCGTCGGTAATCGCATGCAGCAGCACATCCGCGTCCGAGTGGCCGAGCAGGCCGCGCTCGTACGGAATCGTCACGCCGCCGATGATGAGGGGGCGCCCCGGGACGAGCTGGTGCACGTCGTAGCCTTGTCCGATTCTGAAATCCATGCGTGTTCCGATTGAGTAAGTGTCAGGTGGATTGCGGGGCGCGCGCGAGGATCGCTTCCGCGAGCGCGAAATCTTCCGGATACGTGACCTTGAAGTTGCGCAGGCTGCCCTGCACGACGCGCGGCGTGTGGCCCGCCCATTCGATCGCGCTCGCTTCGTCGGTCAGGTCGTGTCCTTCGCGCTGCGCGCGCAGGATCGCGTCGCGCAGCATGCCGATGCGGAACATCTGCGGCGTCTGCGCCTGCCACAGCGCGTCGCGCGACTCGGTGCGCGCGATCGCGTCGCCGCCGGCCGGCACGCGCTTGAGCGTATCGGCCACCGGCAGTGCGACGATGCCGCCGACCGGGTCGTCCTTCAGCGTCGCGACGAGCGTGCGGATCAGCTCCGGCGTGATGCCCGGGCGCGCGGCATCGTGCACCAGCACCCAGTCGTGGTCGGTCGCGCCGAATTCGGCCAGCCCGAGCAGCCCGTTCAGCACCGACGCCTGCCGCGAGCCGCCGCCGCAGCGGCGCACCGCGAAGCGCAGGCCCGCGAAGCGACGCGCGTCGAAATGGGAATCGTCGGGCGCGAGGACGACGAGCGTCTGCGCGAATTCGCTGCACGCGTCGAACGCGGCGAGCGTGTAATGCAGGAGCGCGCGGCCGGCCAGCGTGCGATATTGCTTCGGCACGGCCGAGCCGGAACGGCTGCCCGTGCCGGCACAGGGAATCAGGGCGAAAAGTCGGGGAGTCACGAAAGGAAACGCCGGAAAGGTGAAATCGAGAAGCGGATTTTATAATAGGTCTTTCGTCTCGACCGGCGCACCGCGATGCGCCCGTGCACGCCACCCCTGCCGTCCCTATGCCAGATAACGCTTCCACCCCGTCCGCCTCGCCCGTTGCCCGCGTCAAAAGCGGCCAGCGTTTCGCCTTCGACGGCGCGCACGGTTCCGCCGACGCGCTCGCCATCGCCCGTTATCTCGCCGACAACCGCAGGGACGTGCCGCTCCTCGCGGTGATCTGCGCGAACGCGGTCGACGCGCAACGACTTTCGCAGGAAATCCGCTACTTCTCGCCCGATGCGCGCGTGCGCCTGCTGCCGGACTGGGAAACGCTGCCGTACGACACGTTCTCGCCGCACCAGGACCTCGTGTCCGAACGGCTCGCGACGCTGCACGACCTCGGCGAAGGCCGCTGCGACATCCTGCTCGTCCCCGCCACCACCGCGTTGTACCGGATGCCGCCCGCATCGTTCATGGCCGCGTACACGTTCGCGTTCGCACAGGGCGAACGGCTCGACGAGGCGAAGCTGAAGGCGCAGCTCACGCTGGCCGGCTACGAGCACGTGAGCCAGGTCGTGCGACCCGGCGAATACTGCGTGCGCGGCTCGCTGATCGACCTGTACCCGATGGGCTCGCCGCTGCCGTACCGGATCGACCTGTTCGACGACCAGGTCGACTCGATCCGCGCGTTCGACCCCGACACGCAGCGCAGCCTCTACCCGGTGCGCGACGTGCGCCTCTTGCCCGGCCGCGAGTTCCCGTTCGACGAAGCCGCGCGCACGGCCTTCCGCAGCCGCTGGCGCGAGACCTTCGAAGGCGACCCGAGCCGCGCGCCGATCTACAAGGACATCGGCAACGGCGTGCCGTCGGCCGGCATCGAGTATTACCTGCCGCTGTTCTTCGACGAAACGGCCACGCTGTTCCACTACCTGCCGCAGGACGCGCACCTCGTGTTCACCGGCGATCTCGAAGCATCGATCCGCCGCTTCACGGCCGATACGAAGCAGCGCCACGCATTCCTGTCGCACGATCGCGAGCGGCCGATCCTGGAGCCGCAGCGCCTGTTCCTGTCCGACGAGGATTTCTTCGCGTTCGCGAAGCCGTTCGCACGCGTCGTGCTGCCCGCTCAACCGGCCGGCGGCTGGGCGACCGCGCTGCCCGAGCTCACCGTCGACCGGCATTCCGACGATCCGCTCGCGTCGCTGCGTACGTTCGTCGAATCGTCGGGCAAGCGCGTGCTGCTGACCGTCGAATCGGCCGGCCGCCGCGAGACGATCCTGCAGTTGCTCGCCGAGCACCATCTGCGACCGGTGTCGAACGACCATTTCGCCGGCTGGCTCGCGAGCGACGAACGCTTCGCGCTCGGCGTCGCGCCGCTGTCGAGCGGCTTCGCCGTGCCGGGCGAAGGCTATGCGATCGTCACCGAGACCGAGCTGTACGGCGCGCTCGGCCGCCGCGCGGGCCGCCGCCGGCAGGAACAGGCCAGCAACGTCGACGCGATGGTGCGCGACCTGTCGGAGCTGAAGGTCGGCGACCCGGTCGTCCACGCGCAGCACGGCATCGGCCGCTACATGGGCCTCGTGTCGATGGATCTCGGCGAAGGCGAGACCGAATTCCTGCATCTCGAATACTCGGGCGACAGCAAGCTCTACGTGCCCGTCGCGCAATTGCACGTGATCTCGCGCTACAGCGGCGCCGATCCCGACAGCGCGCCGCTGCACGCGCTCGGCTCCGGCCAGTGGGAGCGCGCGAAGCGCAAGGCCGCGCAGCAGATCCGCGACACGGCCGCCGAGTTGCTGAACCTGTACGCGCGCCGCGCGGCCCGCGAGGGCCACGCGTTCGCGCTCGACCCGCGCGACTACGTGAAATTCGCGGAAAGCTTCGGCTTCGAGGAGACGCCCGACCAGGCCGCCGCGATCGCGGCCGTGATCGGCGACATGACGAGCGGCAAGCCGATGGACCGCCTCGTGTGCGGCGACGTCGGCTTCGGCAAGACCGAGGTCGCGCTGCGTGCCGCGTTCATCGCGGTGATGGGCGGCAAGCAGGTCGCGCTGCTGTCGCCGACCACGCTGCTCGCCGAGCAGCATACGCAGACCTTCGTCGACCGCTTCGCGGACTGGCCGGTGCGGATCGTCGAGCTGTCGCGCTTCAAGACCACGAAGGAAGTGAATACGGCGATCGCGCAGATCAACGAAGGCAGCGTCGACATCGTGATCGGCACGCACAAGCTGCTGTCGTCGGACGTGCAGTTCAAGCGCCTCGGCCTCGTGATCATCGACGAGGAACACCGCTTCGGCGTGCGCCAGAAGGAAGCGCTGAAGGCGCTGCGCGCGGAAGTCGACGTGCTGACGCTCACCGCGACGCCGATCCCGCGCACGCTCGGGATGGCGCTCGAAGGGTTGCGCGATTTCTCGGTGATCGCGACCGCGCCGCAGAAGCGGCTCGCGATCAAGACCTTCGTGCGCCGCGAGGAGGAAAGCGTGATCCGCGAGGCGATGCTGCGCGAGCTGAAGCGCGGCGGCCAGGTGTATTTCCTGCACAACGAGGTCGAGACGATCGAGAACCGCAAGGCGATGCTCGAGGAGCTCGTGCCCGAGGCGCGCATCGTGATCGCGCACGGCCAGATGCACGAGCGCGAACTCGAGCGCGTGATGCGCGATTTCGTCGCGCAGCGCGCGAACGTGCTGCTGTGCACGACCATCATCGAGACCGGCATCGACGTGCCGAGCGCGAACACGATCATCATGCACCGCTCGGACAAGTTCGGCCTCGCGCAACTCCACCAGTTGCGCGGCCGCGTCGGCCGCTCGCATCACCAGGCCTATGCGTACCTGCTGGTCCACGATCCGCAGGCGCTGACCAAGCAGGCGCAGCGCCGGCTCGAGGCCATCCAGCAGATGGAGGAACTCGGCTCGGGCTTCTATCTCGCGATGCACGACCTCGAGATCCGCGGCACCGGCGAAGTGCTCGGCGACAAGCAGTCGGGCGAGATCCACGAGATCGGCTTCCAGCTTTATACGGACATGCTGAACGACGCGGTGAAGGCGCTGAAGAACGGCAAGGAGCCCGACCTCACCGCGCCGCTCGCCGCGACGACGGAAATCAACCTGCATGCGCCCGCGATCCTGCCGGCCGACTACTGCGGGGACGTGCAGGAACGGCTGTCGCTGTACAAGCGCCTCGCGAACTGCGAGCACGGCGACTCGATCGACGGCATCCAGGAGGAACTGATCGACCGCTTCGGCAAGCTGCCGCCGCAGGCGCACGCACTCGTCGAGACGCACCGGCTGCGCATCGCCGCGAAGCCGCTCGGCATCGTGAAGATCGACGCGAGCGAGGTCGCGATCGGGCTGCAGTTCGAGCCGAATCCGCCGATCGATCCGATGCGGATCATCGAGATGGTGCAGAAGCACCGGCACATCAAGCTCGCGGGCCAGGACAAGCTGCGCATCGAGACGCGCTCGCCCGATCTCGCGATCCGCGTGTCGACGATCAAGGAAACGTTGCGCGCGCTCGCGCCGAAGCAGGGAGCGGCCGCCGCGGCGCGCTGAAGGCCGCGGCGATGCTGCACCGCACCGCGCCCGGCGAAGGCGGGCCGACGCGTTTTTGAGTATGATTTTCACATTCATCAGACGGAGTTTTGCCATGTCCACTCTCGACGCGACGGCGCCGTCCGCCGCAACCCAAGGCGACGAATCGCTCGTCAGCCTGCCGTGGGTCAAGCAACTGGTGTCGATGGACACGACGAGCCGCGTGCCGAATCTCGGCCTGATCGAAACGGTGCGCGACGCGCTCGCCGCGAAAGGCATCGTTTCGACGATCACGCACGATCCGCGCGAAGGCTGGGCAAACCTGTTCGCGACGGTGCCCGCGCACGACGGCTCGACGAACGGCGGCATCGTGCTGTCCGGGCATACCGACGTCGTGCCGGTCGACGGCCAGCAATGGGACAGCAACCCGTTTGCGCCGGAAATCCGCGGCGGCCGCCTGTACGGCCGCGGCACCTGCGACATGAAGGGCTTCATCGGCACGGCGCTCGCGCTGTTGCCCGAGATGCAGGCGACGAAGCTCGCGAAGCCGATCCATTTCGCGCTGTCCTACGACGAGGAAATCGGCTGCGCGGGCGCGCCGCTGATGATCGCCGACCTCGTCAAGCGCGGCGTGCAACCGTCCGGCTGCATCGTCGGCGAGCCAACCAGCATGCGGCCGATCATCGCGCACAAGGGCATCAACGCGTACCGCTGCTGCGTGCGCGGCCACGCGGCGCATTCGTCGCTGACGCCGAAGGGGCTCAACGCGATCGAGTACGCGGCGCGCCTCATCTGCCACATCCGCGACATCGCCGAGCGCTTTCGCGCCGAAGGCCCGTTCGACGAGCTGTACGACGTGCCGTTCACGACCGCGCAGACGAGCACGATCCAGGGCGGCAACGCGATCAACACGGTGCCGGCCGAATGCCGGTTCGACTTCGAGTTCCGCAACCTGCCGACGCTCGATCCCGAGCAGATCTTCACGCGCATCGAAGCGTATGCGCAGGAAACGCTGCTGCCGCAGATGCTTCGCGAGCATCCGAATGCCGCGATCGAGTTTTCGAAGATCGCCGCGGCGCCCGGCCTCGACGCGACCGAACAGGCCGCGATCACGCAGCTCGTGCGCGCATTGACCGCCGACCAGGACAAGCGCAAGGTCGCGTACGGCACCGAGGCCGGCCTGTTCGAACGCGCGGGCATCCCGAGCGTCGTGTGCGGGCCCGGCAACATCGAGCAGGCGCACAAGCCGAACGAATATGTCGAGCTCGCGCAGCTCGCCGGCTGCGAGCAGTTCCTGCGCAAGTTCATCCGCAGCATGTCGGTCGACGCGCACTGACTGCCTCCCGCCACGCCGGCCCGCGTGTGCGGGCCGGCCCACTCCGCCACCCGCCACGTCATGTCGACTGAACAACAGGGCACTCCCCATACGACGATCGACGGCGAGCCGATTCCGACGCTCGACGAAATCGCCGCGCAGCATTTCGCGTTGTCGCCGTGGGTCGCGCGCACGCCCGTGTTCGAACGCGCCGACCTGCCGTCCCTCGAGGGCACGCACGTCAACTTCAAGTTCGAACTGCTGCAGGTGAGCGGCAGCTTCAAGGCGCGCGGCGCATTCACGCACCTGCTCGCGCTCGACGAGGCACGCAAGGATGCCGGCGTCACCTGCGTGTCGGCCGGCAATCATGCGGCGGCCGTCGCATATGCGGCGATGCGGCTCGGCAGCAGCGCGAAGGTCGTGATGTTCCATACCGCGAGCCCGACGCGCATCGCGCAATGCAAGCAGTACCGCGCGGAAGTCGTGCTCGCGGGCAGCGCATCGCAGGCGTTCGATCTCGTGCGGCGGATCGAGGCCGAGGAAGGCCGCTTCTTCATCCATCCGTTCAACGGCTATCACACGATCCTCGGCACCGCGACGCTCGGCTACGAATGGGCCACGCAGACACCCGACCTCGATGCGGTGATCGTGCCGATCGGCGGCGGCGGGCTCGCGGCCGGCATGGCGACCGCGCTAAGGCTCGCGAATCCGCGCGTGCACGTGTACGGTGTCGAGCCGGAAGGCGCCGACGCGATGAGCCGCAGCTTCGCGGCGAATCACACGATCAAGATGAGCGCGATGCAGACGATCGCCGATTCGCTGATGGCGCCGCATACCGAGGAATACAGCTACCAGCTGTGCCGGCGCCACGTCGACCGCATCGTCACCGTGTCCGACGACGCGCTGCGCACCGCGATGCTGTTCCTGTTCTCGCACCTGAAGCTGTCGGTCGAACCGGCTTGCGCGGCCGCACTCGCCGCGCTGCTCGGCCCGCTGCGCGAAACGCTGCAGGGCAAGCGCGTCGGCGTGCTGCTGTCGGGCACGAACACCGACCCCGGCACGCTCGGCATGCATCTCGCGCACGCGAAACTGCAGCACTGACCACACGCCGGGCGCCGACGAACCGACCTAGGGTTATCCCCAGATTATGTTGACAGCCCTGTTGATAACCCGCCGAACAAGCACGCAAGTAGTTGAGCGCGCAGCGTTTTGCGCGCGCGGAGGTCGATCGACGCGAAATGGGCAGATGTGGCTGTCGCTGGCGCGCGCGGCGACGTGGCGGCAACGCGCGATGCGTGCGACCGGCGCCGCGGCGATCGCCTTGCTCGCAGGTTGCGCGGCCCTGCCCCCGCCGACCGTCGGCGCGCAACCGATGTGCGCGCAACCGGGCGAACACCCCGCGCTGCAAGCCGACCTGCTGTTCGGACGCGACATCGCGGGACGCGGCCCCGTGACCGACGCCGAACGCGCGACGTTCCTCGCCGACACGGTCACGCCGCGTTTCCCCGACGGCCTCACGTACTGGGACACGCACGGCCAGTGGCGCGATCGCGCGACCGGCAACATCACACGCGAAGACAGCTTCGTGATCCGTATCATCGCCGACGATACGCCCGACACGCGCGCGCGGCTCGCCGCGATCCGGCACGCGTACGCGGAGCGGTTCCATCAGGAGTCGGTCGGCGTCACGTTCGTGCCGGCCTGCGCGTCGTTCTGATTTCGCGTCTCCCGCTACCGGCAGCGCACAAAAAAAACGGGCGCCCGAAGGCGCCCGTCGCATGCCGGAACAGCGGCGTACTGCTTACTTGCTCTCGAACATGTCCATGATCTGCTGCTTCTCCTGCGCCGTGACGGGCGGCGGCGTGAGCCCTGCCGCGCCGGCCGAGCCGAGTGCGTCGTTCGCGCTGATCGCGTTCTCGGCTGGGTTGATGTCGACGTTCCCGACGAAGCCGTTGCCCGGCGTGCGATCGGCGTAGAACAGCTCGCCGTCGATCGAGGTCAGGCCGTCCGGCATCGGCATCTGCTGCTCCGGCACGCCGTTCAGCGCGGTGCGCATGTAGTTCACCCAGATCGGCAATGCGAGCTGCGCGCCGAATTCGCGGCTGCCGAGGCTCTTCGGCTGGTCGAAGCCCATCCACGCGACCGCGACGAGCGACTGCTGGTAGCCGGCGAACCAGCCGTCCTTCGCGTCGTTCGTCGTACCCGTCTTGCCCTGCAGGTCGCTACGGCCCAGCGCGTTGGTGCCCGCGCCCGTGCCGCCCGTCGCAACCGAATGCAGCAGGCTGTTCATCACGAACGCGTTGCGGCCTTCGATCGTGCGCGGCGCGGTGCTGCCCGCGATCACCGGCTGCGACTTCTGCAGCGCCTGGCCGCGCGCATCGTCGACTTCGGCGATCAGGTACGGATCGACCTTGTAGCCGCCGTTCGCGAACACCGCGTAGCCGGTCGCGAGCTGCAGCGGCGTCACGAGGCCCGCGCCGAGCGCCATCGGCAGGTACGGCGGCGTCTTCGCGGGATCGAAGCCGAAGCGCTGCGTCACGTACTGCTGCGCATACTGCGTGCCGATCGATGCGAGGATCCGGATCGACACGAGGTTCTTCGAACGCTGCAGGCCCGTGCGCATCGTCATCGGGCC
Organism: Burkholderia sp. BE17; assembly: GCF_009362305.1. Lineage (NCBI taxonomy): Bacteria > Pseudomonadati > Pseudomonadota > Betaproteobacteria > Burkholderiales > Burkholderiaceae > Burkholderia > Burkholderia sp. BE17. Next base: position 3,772 of record NZ_WHNU01000076.1, on the reverse strand, counting down.
GTCCGGCTGGTCGTCGTCCTTCGGCTCCCACGCGGTGCCGCCCGGCACGCTCGGCGGGAAATACAGCGGCGCGTCGTTGATCATCGTCGCCGGCCCCATGCCCTTGTCGAGCGACGCCGAATAGATGAACGGCTTGAACGACGAGCCCGGCTGCCGCCATGCCTGCGTCACGTGGTTGAACTTGCTCTTGTTGAAGTCGAAGCCGCCGACGAGCGAGCGGATCGCGCCGTCCTGCGGCGCGATCGCCACGAGCGCGCCTTCGACCTGCGGCAACTGCACGACCTGCCAGCCCGTCTTGCCCTCCTTCAGCACGCGCACGACCGAGCCCGGCTTGATGCGCAGCGCGTTGTTCGCGCGGGGGCCGAGCGCGGCCGACACGAAGCGCAGCCCGGCCGGGCCGATCGTCGTCGTCGCGCCGCCGACGAACTGCACCTCGACCGCGTTCGGCGAGGCCGACAGCACGACCGCCGACTGCAGGTCGCCGTTGTCCGGGTGATCGGCGAGCGCATCGTCGATCGCCTCGTCGCGGTCGTCGCCGGCCGCGGGCAAGTTGATCGACGCTTCCGGCCCGCGATAGCCGTGGCGACGCTCGTAGTCGAGAATACCGCGACGCACGGCCTGGTACGCGGCTTCCTGGTCGGCCGAATTGATCGTCGTCGTGACGGTCAGCCCGCGCGTGTAGGTTTCGTCCTTGTACTGCTGGTACATCATCTGCCGCACCATCTCGGCGACGTACTCGCCGTGCACCGCGTACTGGTTGCCCGGCGTGCGCACGTGGATCTCTTCCTTCACCGCCGCGTCGTACTGCGGCTGCGTGATGTAGCCGACCTCGAGCATGCGCTTCAGGATGTACTCCTGGCGCACCTTCGCACGCTTCGGATTGACGACCGGGTTATACGCGGACGGCGCCTTCGGCAGCCCCGCGAGCATCGCCGCTTCCGCGAGCGTGATGTCCTTCAGATCCTTGCCGAAATACACGCGCGCGGCGGCCGCGAAGCCGTACGAGCGCTGGCCGAGATAGATCTGGTTCATGTACAGCTCGAGGATCTGGTCCTTCGTCAGGGCCTTCTCGATCTTGTACGCGAGCAGCATCTCGTAGATCTTGCGCGTATACGTCTTCTCGCTCGACAGGAAGAAGTTGCGCGCGACCTGCATCGTGATCGTGCTCGCGCCCTGGCGCGCGCCGCCGTGCATCAGGTCGGCGACACCCGCCCGCAGGATGCCGACGAAGTCGACGCCGCCGTGCTCGTAGAAGCGGTAGTCCTCGATCGCGAGCACGGCCTTCTTCATCACGTCCGGAATGTCCTGGAAGCGCACGAGGCTGCGGCGCTCCTCGCCGAACTCGCCGATCAGCACGTGATCGGCGGTGAACACGCGCAGCGGCACCTTCGGCTGGTAGTTGGTCAGCGCATCGAGCGACGGCAGCTGCGGCGCCATCACGACCAGCGCGTAGCCGACGATCAACGCACCGACGATCGCCAGCGTGACGAACAGGCCGGCGAACCACAACGCGACGCGCGAACCGAACGAGCGACGGCCCCCGCCGCCGCTGCGCTGTGCGCGGCGGCCGTCGTCGTGATGGTCGCGATCGTCGTCATCGGGGTAATAGGCTCCGGACGGCGAACGGCGCAGCGTGTAGTGGGGTTCGTTCCTGTCGGAAGGAGAAGGCGGTCGTTTGATAATTGGCATGTCGGAATGGCGGGCGTACGTGGCGCCCTCGGACGCATGCGGAAATGCAAGCGGATGGATCAGATAGAGTGCATCGAAATGCGACTGTCACGTCGACAGACCCCGCCGCGCGGCGATCCGTTCCCGCGACGTGACAGCGCATTTTAATGAAATCGACCGGGTGCCTTCGCGATTTTTTGTAAAAATTCCCGCAACGCCGTGATTTGCGGAACGTATTGTCGGCATCCGCGGCCTATCATGGACACGCAATGCGGGGCGCGCGGCCGATTTTCTTTCAATCGCGAAAGGTTTGTCATTCCGATACGCAAGCCGCTTGAACTCGCGCGTTTAAGCCGTATTTAAGTGAACCGGTGGTGTAATATCCGCCGGCTCACGCGTGGCGCAACCGGCCCGCGGCGGGCACTGCCGCGGTCACGCGGCGCCTTTCAACCACGGAGGATTTCATGTCGCTTTTCGACTCTGTTTCGCGCACGATCAAAGGCCTGCTGAACGATGCGGCCGATTCGGTACAGGATCCGTCGCGCGACGCACGGCAGATCGTGCGGGAGCTCGACGACAGCATCGGCCGTGCCGAGAATTCGCTGATCGAGATCGAGGCACAGGTCGCGACCCAGCGCAGCAAGCGCGATGCGGCCGACGACAAGGTGAAGAAGTACGAAGACGGCGCGAAGCGCGCGCTGCAGTCCGGCGACGAAGCGCTCGCACGCGAGGCACTGGCCGCGCAGTCGAACGCGGAAGCCGAGCGCGACGCGCTCGCGGCCGAGCTGACGACGCTCGAACCGTCGGTCGACAAGCTGAAGGGGCAGATCGCCGACATGCGCCAGCGCCGCAACGACCTGAACGCGCGCTCGAACATCCTGCAGGCCAAGCAGGAAATCGCGCAGGCGAAGGATGTCGCCGCCAGCGCGCTGGGCGGCATCGGCGGCAAGAACCTGTCCGAGGATTTCCAGAAGCTCGAGGACAAGGTCGCGCTGCAGAACGCCCGCTCGGACGCACGTCTCAATTCGGCCGACACGTCGAGCGGCAAGGCGCTCGACGACAAGCTCGCCGCGCTGAACAAGGGCCCGTCGGTCGAGGATCGCCTCGCCGCGCTGAAGAAGCAGCTCGACACGCCCGCGCAGTAACGGCAACCGCGCCGCGCCCCGGCCCGGGCGCGCGGCGCGAACCGATCGTCAGGAGACGGGCGCCTGCGCCCGGTTCGACCATGAAGAAATCTCTCGCCGCACTCGGCCTCTCGCTGATGTTGCTGTCGTCCGCCGCGTTTGCGGTACCGTCGCTGCAGCAGGTCGAGCAGTCGATCGCGCAGCGCAACTGGCAACAAGCCGACACGCAGCTGTCGCAAGTCATCGACGCCCATCCGAACAACGCGCACGCGCGCTACCTGTATGCACAGGTGCTGGACCGCGAAGGCCGCGCGTCCGACGCGCTCGCGCAGCTGCAGCGTGCGAAGTCGCTCGACCCGCAACTGCGCTTCACCGACGCTTCGCGCTTCGCGCAGACGGAGTCGCGCATTCGCGCCGACGCCGCGCGCGTGAGCGGCAACGCGCCGTCGGCCACACAGGCCGGCACGCAGCAGCCGTCGCTCGCGCCCGCCGTCGCGCCGGCTGAAAAACACGGCCCGTCGACCGGCATGTGGATCGGCCTCGGGCTGATCGTCGCGGTGATCGCGCTGGTGTTGCGCTGGACGCTGCGGCGCGCGCGCACGGCCGACAACAGCCGCGCCGACGACGAACGCCGCACGCAGCTCAAGCGTGCGACCGACGTGCTGAACGACATCCGTCCGCTGAAACTCGACGCGAAGCTGTCGACGGCGCCCGGCGCAGCGGCGCTGATGGGCGAACTCGAGGCGATCGAGACCGACGCGCGCACGCTCGTCGAAGCACTGGCGAACGGCAAGAATCCGGTGCCGCCGTATCAGGTCGACGAACTCGAGCAGCGTCACGCGAGCGTGAAGGCACGCGTCGAAGGCCGCCCCGATCCGGCCGCGCAACCCGCGGCACCGGCGAACGGCAGCGGCTCCGTGTACGCGCAGGAAGCCGATCGCATGACGGGCGCGCAAGGCCAGCCATATCCGCAGCAGCCC
>NZ_WHNU01000075.1:0-20715 GCF_009362305.1 Burkholderia sp. BE17 | reverse complement strand
AGTGTCACCAGTGCACCTGGATACATGGCCGGCTCCGTGGTCCCGCAAAGAACCGGCCAGCATACCGAGGTCAAAACACGACATTTCTAAGTAGCCAGAACACGACATTTCTAAAAAGCTACTACAACTAAAACGTTCGATAATTCACGTTATGTAAAGTTATGTGCGCTAACACAACGTGTGAACGACCGCGCTTTCTCCATCCTCGCTGGCGTGTTTCTCCGGTTGTGACATACGGCGATTTCGTCGAATCGGTGTCGCCTGTCGACCCGGCGATCACACCTAGACAGCTTTCGTTCCGCAACTCCATGTGCTGTTGACACGTTGCCGACAAGGTTCGCGCCGCCAATCTGGCTGGCACCTTTGGATCGATCATTGGTCGATGCGATTGAGCGACAAAGCAGATTTTGATCAAGAACATAAAAGACCTATTATCGAATGAATCTTACTACCTTCTTTAGCGGCACGCTTTTCCTGCTCATGACCTCTAGCATCTCGATAGCGGTTTTTTTGAAAATCGATCCAACTGAAATCGAATTTACATTGTTACGTCCATCTTTGCTCGCCCGTAATACCTGGCCATCGATTCCAAGGACGAAATAATTTTTGTCACCTCTTTTGATCCCAAACCGCATCACCACGTCGTTGTCAAACAAAATTGCACCGTCAGCCATATTTTCACATAAAAAAACATCAAATTTCCTGCGAGACAGTTCCGGCGTTTCTCGTATAACCTTCAGTGCAGTCGACAATCTTACGCCGCGCGACAACTCTACGCCACTTGCAATGCAACCACTTGAGTCAAAGTAGAATTTCAGATCACACTCAACTACCCTGTCGCCCCTCTTGAAATATCTTTGGCTCGAGTATTTTGTGAGCGCCCCCTTCACCATTTCAAACCCACTTTGCTCCAGAGTCTCCTTGTCAATTGACTCAAGTCCAACCAGGTTGGGATTTGAAATTTGACCGCTCTCCATGTATATGAGCATCAATTTATGAATGTCTATCGGGCAGTAAAAATTCGATATTCTAGAACCGTTTGGCATTAACTTGCGCTCCTTTGACATGGATTTTCGCCGAGTCGAAGTGCTTTCCCTAGCGCCTTAGCAACTCTGCCCAATATTCGCACGTGCTCTTCGTGCTCCTCAAATTTGAAGTTATCCCTGCCGGAAATTGCATGAAGCCTCAGTTTTTCTACATTATCCCGCTCGTTCAAGAACTCTTCGATTGCTTGCGTCACTTTTGACCATTCAGCGGGGTTAAGATCCCGTGTTGCCTTATCGGCTGGGTGCAGCGTTACTTTCGGGGTTGCATTTAAGTTGGCATTTGGAAGAAACATAACGTGTCCTCCTCGGTTCGGCAACTTTCCGCCTTTGACGTTAACGTGAGCTCCATGCGAAAGTGTATCTGTACCAGCCACGTTTGCGCTAATCGTATACGGCTTACTCCTTCCCTTAGCCAACCCCCACGGGTCAATCCAAGTATATGGATTAGGAGCATATTGATATAAATTGTGGCCCGCAATCCAACCGATCGGATCCTCGCTGACGAATGTGCCCGAAAATGGATCATAATATCGATATCGGTTGTAGTGTAGTCCAGTTTCGTTATCATGATACTGGCCTTGAAATCGAATCGGTTGATCAAATGCTTCGCCGTCCTCCCCCAGACTCTCCTGTCCCCACGTGAGATAGCGCGCGCCCCACATAATAGAACCCGACTTATCGGTAACTCGTGTCGGCATCCCATTAGGATCGAGATGAAAAAAATATAACGCTTCAAGCTCTGGCAGAGCACCCGGTTTCAATGACAATTGAGACGCACTCTTCCTTCCGGTGCGATTGTATCTTTCCACCTGCCCTTGAACGTCTCGCATATTCTGGCTTGGTGCCACCTCTTCCGCGAATGGCTCGGTGGATTCCAGCAATCCTGGCTTATGCGCATTAGCTGTGCACCAAACTTCTGCCAGTGGCCGAAATGTTCCCGGATAGTAAATCCATAACCGTGCATCTGGTCTGCTGCGACGGCCGAGTAACTCCGCTGACAGGGAGCCGGCATGCTCCAAAGCGCGGAACTGTCGTGAGCCTGTGTGGGAGGTCTTGTTCAACAACGCGTTGTCAGCCTCCAAGTCACCTTGGGTGCGCTCGCCCGCCAGTGCTTCACCATCCCACATGAAATAAGTGGTGCAAGCCAGTTGGGTGCTATGAACTGTAGACCTCAACCGGGTGTCGATATCCCCCAGAATTTGGGAGGTCTTCCTCACGCGCCGTTGGAAAACGTCATACGCATAGCATGTACGAATGGTCAGAGTACCGCTTGAGTCCCCGTCAGCCTCCGGAGCTTGGCGCGCCGCGATCGTCTCAATCAGCAATCCGTCGCCATCCCAGCGCAGCCGCAGGTCCTGTTGCGCGTCCTGCCTTCGCACAAGATTACCGATGCAGTCGAACGCGTAATAACAGCCCTCATATTCGCCTTCCCGAATCCACGTATCGGCCTGCAAGCCTTGGCTAAACATACCGATCGCCTTGCCCTGGCAAATCCGGGTCTTTAGCAGATCGCCCGCCGGATCGTACAGGAAGCGATGCAGTTTTCCTGTCGGGTCAAGGTGGCTCGTCAACCTACCCACAGGATCGTACTGGTAATGCTCAAGGCCCAAGCGGGAATCGCGGCTCTCGAGCATCTGTCCGTCGGCGTCGTACGCGTATTCGCTGGCGAACACGACACCAGTGCCAGAAACCAGTGCTTGTTTCGCCAACAACCCTTCCGACGTATATGTCAGTTCTCGCCGCAGCTCAGCCCCAAGGTGCTCAACGCGAATCTGTCCGAGCGCATCGCGCTCGAAGGTGACAGGTGTGGCGTCATCCATCTGGATGGAGCTGACCGCGTCGAGCGCGTCGTAGCTGTAACGAACCGTATGCGTAACAATCTGACCATCTAGATTGAGCCGGGTCTGTCGTTCGATGCGATTGCCTGTCGCATCATACTTATGAGCGATCACGAAATCGTTGCCCTGCTTTTCCTCGACGACTCGACCGACTACGTCATACGCTAGTTCGACCCGGCTGTCCGGATTCTCCGCGACAATCAAGTTGCCACTGCGATCGTAAGACAACGTTTCAGTGCGAATTCCTTCGGGCTGCCGCGGATCCGACACGCGCTTTTTCACGATCCGGCCGAGCATATCCGTTTCGTATTCGACCACTTGCCCGAGAGGATTGACGCTGCACAGCAATTCGCCACTCGGGCGATACTCATAGCGCCGAGGCTGGCCCCAGTAATCGACCTCTTCCACGATCCGTCCCAATGCATCGCGCGTCAGCTGATAGAGTTCGCCACGCTCATTGACTAGGCCAACGAGTTGCTCCTCGGTATCGTACCGGTATTCGACGACGCATCCGTCCGGAGTTAATCGTTTGGCGATCTGTCCTAGAGCGGAATATTCGAGTTGAGTGACGTGTCCGTTAGGATCGCGATAGCGCGTTAGATTGCCATTGAGGTCATAGCTGTAAACAGTTTCTCGTTCCCCCGGCTCAATTGTTCGCGTCAGGTTACCGTTGCGATCGTATTCGTAGAGGCTCACCTGACCCAGCGCGTTGACAGTCTTACAGAGGTTGGCACGAGCGTCGTATGTGTAGCGAGTGCGATGTCCGAGCGCATCGATTACCTCTGTGAGATTTCCATCGTGATCGTAATCGAAGCACGTCACTGCGCCACGCGATCCCGTATGCGCAATAAGTTGACCATGCCGATCGTACTCGTAGCACATACGGGATCGCGTGGGTGTTGACTGTGCGAGCAGTTTGCCTTGCTCGTCCCACTCGTAACGCCACTGCCGGTCGCCCGGCGCGGTAACAATAACTGGTTTATGGTGGGCGCCATAACTCGCAAGGATGACGCTCCCATCCGGCAGCGTTTGCTCGAGCTGGTTACCGTAAGCGTCATACGCCCACGTCGTCATGTGCCCCGCCGGATCGGTCATCGCACTTGTCCGCCCTTGTGCGTCATACCGATACCCGGTCACCCCGCCCAAAGGATCGATCTCTGTCACCGGCATCTCGCGCTCGTTCATCTGCATGATCGTCGTATGCCCGAGCGAATTGGTAATGCACGTTTCCAACCGAGCGCGATCGTAGGCGAAGTGATAATCGAACAGGCCGTTGTCGCCCCACGCATAATCGACGCGCCACACACCGTCATAGCCCTGCTGGTAGCTGTAGTAGAACGACACGCCCCGTGCACTCGTGTGGCTCACCATCCGATGTCCAGCCGCGTACTCGAAATGATGCGGACGCGCCAACGCGTCGAGCGCCGCAGTCAAATCGCGCTCGCGGTCGTGGTCGTAGCGTACGAGCGGATGTGCGTTTCCCCCCGCATCGATCAACATCAACGAAGTCAACAACCCGGCGTGCAATCCGCGTCCCGTGCCACACTGGATCAAGCGTTCGGTCTGCCCGTCGCTCTTCCACTCGACGAGGCGCACGAGGGTGCCGTACACGTCGCGCTCGAATACCCACGCATTGCCATTGAGATCGGCCACGCGTTCGATCGGCAACGTAAGTCGCGAGTTACCATTGATCGCCGGGACCGCATCCCGCCACCGAGAAGGAAGCGCGAATCCATATTCGATTCCCTCGCGTGTACGCAGAACCATCCGTCCATTGTCGCAATACAGCGCATGCCCATGCTGCCAGTCATACGTGCGCCACGCCCAGCCGTCGTCTGCCGGCACCACGTCGAACGCGGTCGCATGATCCGGGAAATAAGCAGCCGCGCCGATCGCGTCTTCGTTCCGCATCAGTTCAAGCCTGATATCGGCCGGTGTCTGCCAACCAAAGCCGACGGCACCCGCATGGTGGTCGTGGCTCGTGTAATATCGGTCCCATACGAGCGGTAGCCGTCCCGAGATGGTGAAATCGCACTGCTGAACGACTACCTCGCCGGTGGTTACGTCCACCGGCTCCGCCTTCAGCACATTGCATCGCAAGAACCCCGACTTCAAATGCAGCTTGTCCGCGAGCGCCTTCGCCCAGTCGGATCCCCGAAACGCCTTGAACAAACCCTTCGCCGCCGCTGCCATGTTCATGATCGGCGGTCCGCCTACAAGCACCGGTCGCCCGGCCGGAATCGGCAACATCACCGAACTCGGCATTGACGGATAAGTTCGATCCGTATGCGCGCTGTTATGCGGAGGCGGCTCCATCCCGACCGACCAGCAACTCAACGCCTCCAGCGCCATGTACGACATCGGATCGTTGTTGGCGAGCACCGTCTTGCTGCCCATGAACGATTCCCCGTCGTTCGACGGTTCAACCTCCTCAGGCGGCGGAGCAAACGCTTCTCCAAGCGGGAAATGCAACCCCGGTACGTGATACGCATGCGTCCCGGCCGTGGCCCGCATCATCCCGTTCACAAAAATCGGCCTGCCGCTGCTTCCCCCCGACCCGACGTTCGAACCAAGATCATCGCTTATGCGGTTCTTGATCTTGTTGGCCTCGTTCGCCAGCCGCATCCCCTCAGCGACGTTGGGGTCGTCCTTGAAGTCCGGCAGCTTGCCGCCGCCCATCAAGTCATTGACCTGCTGGTTCGCCTCATCGGCCAGATGCGCCAGCTTCTCCACATCTTCGGGATGATCTTCGATGTATTCGGTCACCTTCTCCTGCACGATCATCATTGCAATGCAGCCAACCACGGCCTTTGCCGCTTGAACGTACTCACGCAGATCGAGCATGAACCCGACATGAGGGTGCGGCAGGAACACGGGTGGCGTACCGGGCGTGACCAGTACCGAATGAACGTCGACGCCAACGACTGGATCGAGATGCTTGACGGCCGGGAGCGCCACGATTTCAGCCCTCGTTCGCGCTCAGCGCCCACCACGCAACGCCGCGACTTTCTCGCTCAACGCGTTGCGCCGCCGGTCCTGAGCACCCAGCTGCGACACCATCCATTCGACGACCATCGGCAGATTGCTGTTCGCCCGCATCGGCTCGTCGATCATCAATCCCGCATCGAGCGCATTGAATCCGGCCTCCAGCGCATGTTCGCGCTCCCCTGCCCGCTCCCAGCACACGGCGCTCATCCGCCACGCCTCGACCGTCATCAGTCCATCCTTCGCCGCCGTGGTCGACGCGACCGCACGCTCGTAGCAATAAGCCGAGTGCGCATAGTCCTTATGCGTCAAATGCACGCTCGCCTCGCCGAACAATCCGTTCGCGATGAGCTTGTGTCCGGCCGGATGCCCAGCCTCAACTGCGCGCATCCCGCTGCTGGCCGCGCTCCGATACGCATCGATCGCCCGCTCCCGATCCCGCCACTTCAGATAAGCCGCCCCCGCAATCAAATGCACGACAACACACTGATCAAACCACTGCTCGCGCTCCGCGACCTTCAGCGCGGCCGCGCGCAGTTCCTCCAGCCGAGCAGGATTACCGCCTTCGATCATCTCGGTCAGCATCACGAAATGCCGTCGAAACTCCCCGCTCGGCCCGCGCTCGCCCGATTCCGCCAGCAACTCGCGCGGCACGCTCGCCATCGAATACTTGCCTTGCACGACGCGCACCGTGGCCCGATGCCGTTGCATCAACGCAGCAAACGGCTCGATCTCGATACGCGGTACGACAAAGCGCACGCGTTCGGCAAGCTGTGGCGCGACCGAAATGATCGACAGCAAATCGTCCATCCATCGCACCCATGCCGCGTCATCCCGCACTTTCACCGGCTCCAGCACGAAGACCATTGCCGGAAAAATATCCGGGTGGTGCTGCATCAGGCTGTCGGCAACCGAGAACAGATATAGCAAGGGATTCTTGCCATCGTCATATGGCGGCTGCCAGTCCGCACGTACGCCCTGCGCAGCGGACCCCTCTCGCCGGCTGTCGTAGAACGCGATTAGTTCATTCGTCAGCGCCGTCGCATAACCTGATTCGTTGACGAACGACGCCCGCATCGTCCTGACCGCACACGACGTTTCATCCTGAACCTGGAAATATAGCCGCACGAGTTCCGCATCGGTCTCGTCGGTCTGCCAGATCATCAATCGCGCGTCCTGTTCCTTCGCGAAACTCATCCAGTCCGTATGCGCATCCATGAACCTGCGCTCCACCGGATTGGTCGGCTGCCAGTTCTGCATTCGTGCGGACCTCCGTCACGGATTCAGTTTCAGGATCGTCCCTTCGACCGTATGCTCGACCGACGCCGACGACGTGACCTTCTTGCTGTTCACGCTATGGCTTTCGGTGCCGGCAGATGCGACGTTGACGCCCTGGATCGTGATCGTGCCGTCGCTCTTCATTACGATGCTGGACTTCCCGCAGACGAGCGAAAGCTGGTCGCCGGCGTTGACGGTCATCTGATGCTGCACGTTCGTCGTATGGTTCGCACCGACGTTGACGGTGTGTTCGCCGCCGACCGTGTGCGTATGGGCTTTGACGATCGTCGATGTCCGTGTGCCGATCTCCTCGGTATGCGCCGACGCAACCAGCGTCTTCATGTCCTTTGACGTCGTCTGATACATCTGTCCGACGTTCAGCGTCTTGCCTTCACCGATCGTTTCCGTCTTGCCATGCGTGACCGATTCCGTGTGGCTGCCGCCAATCGTCGCTTCGCGATCCGCCACGATCGTCACGGTCTCTTTCTTCCCGACCGTTCTCGTCCGATTCCCGGTCACCCCATGCGTCTCATCCGCCCCGATCTGCGCGACCCGGTTCTTGCCGATCGTCACCGTCTCGTTCTTCCCGACGCTCCGTTGCCGGTTGCTCTTCACCTGCATCGTTTCGTCGTTCCCGACCGTATGCGTGTGGTTGTTCCCAACGGAAAGCGTGTGATCGGCCTCCGTCTCCGCATCGAAATTCCGCTCGGCATGCATCCACAGCTGCTCGGCGCCCTTCTTGTCCTCGAACCGGAACGCATTCGCATGGTCGGTCGTTCCGCCTGGCGACGATCGCGACAGCAACCCGCTCTGCGTCGCACTCCCCGGCAGCCCCCACGGCGGCATCTTCTCGCCGTTGTAAACCCGCCCGGTCACGATCGGCTCATCCGGATCGCCGTTCAGAAAATCGACGACGACCTCGTCACCCACACGCGGAATCTGCACGCCCCCGAACCCGCCCCCGGCCCAGGGACTCGACACCCGCACCCAGCACGACGAGTCCTGATTGCTCTGCCCATACCGGTCCCACCGAAACTGCAACTTCACGCGCCCGTACTGGTCGGTCCAGATTTCCTCACCCGGCGGCCCGACCACAGTGGCGGTCTGCGGCCCGTTGGTCCGCGGCCGCGGCGTATCGCGCGGCGACCGGAAAGGCAAACTCGACGGCTGGACGAGCATCATCGTCTGATGCACGACGGCCTCCGCGCCCTGATCGCTCGCATAAGCGTTCTCCTGAAAACGATACTGGCACCGCACGATCAGGTACTCACGGTTCTGATCGGCCCGCGGGCAATGCGCGAGCGTGAACAGATAACCCGGCGCAGCGCCGCGCACGTCCGTATCCGCACTCGCGCGCTCATGTTCAGCCTGCTGTTCCTCGAGCCTCACGCGGCTGTAATGCGCGCCAGGCGCATCGTCGCGATACCCGCCCGGCCATTCGAACGACGCGAAGCTGTCGTGATCGTGTCCACGCGGATCGACCTTCTGCGATGAAAGATCGGCGCGCGGCTTCGTATAGTCGTAGTCGGTGGTCTGGTGCTTGCCGACGCTCACTTCCTGCGCGGGAAGCCAGCCGTCGATGTGTTCCTCGTCGGCGATCGCGGTTCGATCGCGCGCGATATATGGAATCGTCTCGTAGCCGGGCAGCGCGGTGTGCGACGACATCGCGTCGCTCAGCATCAGCGTATGCGTGTCCTCCGCATGCCGGAACCAGTAATAGATGCCCTCGAACTCCATCAGCCGCGACACGAACGCGGCATCGGTCTCGTTGTACTGCACGCAGTACTCGCGCGGCACATACGATTCGGCGAGGTGATTCTCGATCGGAAAGCCGTACGTCGACAGCACCTCCTGCACGATCTCGGGCACGGTCTTGTTCTGGAAGATCCGGCAATCGGAGCGGCGCGTCGCGAGCCACAGCCACGGGCGCACGACCAGCTCGTAGCCGTAGTGCCGCTCGGCGCGCCGGCCGGAAAGCGATGCGCGCGCAACGATCCCGTTCAGGTAGCGCGTCGACTGGTTCTGCTGTTCGATCCGGACGGTCACTGGCTTGCCGAGCATGTCCTTCAACGACAGGCTATGGCTGTCCGCCAGCGCCTCGATCCGGAATTCGAACAGCCGGCCAAGCTCGTCGCTGCCGTCGAGCGTGTGGAATTTCAGGTCGTCACCGTGCGGGCTGTCGAGGGTGAATACGCGATTCACGTCGTTTCCTCCTCGTCGAACCGGTAAGCGAATTCGCCGTCGGCAGCGCTCACCTCGATCGACGCCAGCGTGCGGCCTTCGAGCGTGGCCTGCAGGATCGCGCGGCTGATGCGCGGCATCACGGTATGCGTGAGGATCGCGTCGACCATCCGGCCGCCGGATTCGATCGTCCGGCAGCGCTCGACGATCAGCGCGGTCGCCAAGTCGGTGCAGTGCAGCCGGATGCCGTGATGCGCGTCGATCCGCTTCTCGATCCGCCGCAACTGCAAAGCGACGATCCGCGCGAGCGTCGCATCGGTGAGCGGGTAATACGGCACGACGGTCAACCGGCCGAGCAGCGCGGCCGGGAACACGTCGAGCAGCGGCGCGCGCAGCGCATCGGCGAGCGTCTGCACGTCGGGAAGATGCTCGGGATCGCGGCAAAGCTGCATCACGCGATCGGCGCCGACGTTCGACGTCAGCAGGATCACGGTGTGCCGGAAATCGATGTCGCGTCCCTCGCCGTCCTCCATCCAGCCCTTGTCGAACACCTGGAAGAAAATCTCGTGCACGTCGCGGTGCGCCTTCTCGATCTCGTCGAGCAGCACGACGCTGTACGGCCGGCGGCGCACGGCCTCCGTCAGCACCCCGCCCTGCCCGTAGCCGACGTACCCGGGCGGCGCCCCCTTCAGCGTCGACACGGTATGCGCTTCCTGGAATTCGCTCATGTTGATCGTGATCGCGTTGTGCTCGCCGCCGTACAGCGTATCGGCCAGCGCGAGCGCGGTCTCGGTCTTGCCGACGCCGGACGGGCCGCACAGCAGGAACACGCCGTGCGGTTTCGTCGGATCGTCGAGCCTTGCGCGCGCGGTCTGGATCCGTTGGGCGATCAGTTCGACCGCATGCCGCTGGCCGACGACGCGTTCGCCGAGCGTATCGGCGAGCTTCAGCACGGCCTGCGTCTCGTCGCGCACCATCCGGCCGAGCGGAATGCCGGTCCAGTCGGCGACGACGGCCGCCACCGCGTGCGTGTCGACGGCGGGCAGCACGAGCGGCGCGTCGCCCTGCAGGTCGGCCAGCGCCTGTTGCGCGGTGGCGAGACGGGCTTGCGCGGCGGCACGTGCGTCCGCATCGAGCGCATGCGACGGATCGTCGTCGAGCAATAAAGCGCGCGATTCGACGATCGCCGCCAATGCGTCGCGTTCGGTTTGCCAACGCGCGTCGAGCCGGTCGAGTTCCGCCTGCGCGGCCGAAATGTCGGTGTCGATTGCGTCGCGCCGCGCGGCGTCGCCGGTGCCGAGTGCGCACTCGCGGCCGATCCGCTCCTGCTCGACGCGCAGGCTGTCGATGCGGCGGCGCGCGTCCTCGATCGGCGCGGGCACCGCGTGCTGGCTGACGGCGACGCGTGCGCAGGCCGTATCGAGCAGGCTGATCGCCTTGTCCGGCAACTGCCGGGCCGGGATATACCGGTGCGACAGCGTGACGGCGGCCTGCAGCGCGTCGTCGAGCACGAGCACGCGGTGATGGGCTTCGAGCTTCGCGGCGAGCCCGCGCAGCATCGTCAGTGCGGCCGCTTCCTCCGGTTCGTGCACGTGCACGAGCTGGAAGCGCCGCGTCAGCGCCGGGTCCTTCTCGATGTACTGCTTGTACTCGGACCAGGTGGTCGCGCCGATCGTGCGCAGCAAGCCGCGCGCGAGCGCGGGCTTCAGCAGGTTCGCGGCGTCGCCGGTGCCGGCCGCCCCGCCCGCGCCGACGAGCGTATGCACTTCGTCGATGAACAGGATCGCCGGACGCTCGGACGACATCGCTTCGTCGATCACGCCGCGCAGCCGGCTCTCGAACTCGCCCTTTACGCTCGCACCGGCCTGCAGCAGCCCGATGTCGAGCAGGTACAGCGCGACGTCGCGCAGCGACGGCGGCACGTCGCCGGCGGCGATCCGCAGCGCGAAACCTTCCGCGACCGCCGTCTTGCCGACGCCGGCCTCGCCGACCAGCAGCGGGTTGTTCTGGCGGCGCCGCAGCAGGATGTCGACGATCTGGCGGATCTCGGCGTCGCGCCCGACGACGGGATCGATCTCGCCGGCCCGCGCGCGGGCGGTCAGGTCGACGGCGAAGCGTGCGAGCGCCGAGCCTTCGGCAGCGGTCGCGCCTCGCACCGCCGCGTCGCCGCCGAGGCCGGCCTGCGAAGAATGTGCGGCCGATTGCGCTTCGGGCGAGCCTTCGACGATCGATTCGAGTTCGTCGGCGAGCACGTCGGGCACGATACGCTCGAATTCGCGCGTGATCGCAATCAGCACGTTGCGCAACTGCGGCGTCTTCAGGATCGCTAACAACAGCACCGCGCCGCGAATGCGTGTCGCGTCGTACTTCAGCGTCGCATAGACCCACGCGCGTTCGACCGCGTCGTCGATGTGCACGGACAGGTCCGACACCGAGCCCGCACCGCGCGGCAGCCGGTCGAGCGCGGTGACCAGCGCGCGGTCGATCGCGGCCTCGTCGATGTGGAAGCGGCGCAGCACGCGCTGCAGGTCGCCGTCGGGCCGCTGCAGGATCTGCTTGAACCAGTGCGCGAGCTCGACGTACGGATTGCCGCGCAGCCGGCAGAACCCGGTCGCCTGCTCGAGCGTCTCGTAGAGGAACGGATTCAGTTTTCCGAACAGGTTGACGCGGCCGATATCGGACATGACGGCTCCCGTTTAGACGGTTTCGCGATGAAGGGCGGCGCCGGCGCGCGGCGTACCGCCACGCCGCACGTCGTAGCGGACGACGAGGTCGCGCGCGGGGCCCGGTTCGAGCCGCTGCCCGAGCCACGCGGTGCGGCCGATTCCCTGCCGCGCGCCGAGCGCGATCGCCGGCACCGCGTCGGCCGCCAGTTCGAGCAGCAC
This sequence comes from Burkholderia sp. BE17, assembly GCF_009362305.1. Lineage (NCBI taxonomy): Bacteria > Pseudomonadati > Pseudomonadota > Betaproteobacteria > Burkholderiales > Burkholderiaceae > Burkholderia > Burkholderia sp. BE17. The sequence goes on along the minus strand of NZ_WHNU01000075.1, from coordinate 8,502 downwards.
GTCCCAGTCGAACTCGATGCCGACGTATTCGCGCACCCATTGCACGAGCTGCCGCGCATGCGGGCCGCCCGGCAGGAAACCGCGGTAGGCGTCGAGCGACAGCGGGCCGAGCACGATCCGGAACCGCGACTGCGCATCGCGCACCGCGACGCCGAGCGCGACGGCGCCGACACGCAACGTCGACTGCGTCGCGCGGATCGTGCAGCGCTGCGAGCGCTCGATCGCGACCCATTGCGGCACGTGCTCGACGATGCGCGCATCGACGCCGAAATGCCGGCGCAGGATCTGCACGAGCCCTTCGGGGTTGCGTGTGTGCCGCACGAGATGGCCCGCATGGAAATAGCGCGCATGCGGCGAGAGCGTGTCGGCGGTTTCCGTGGCCGCGGCACCGGCTTGCGCGGCCGGCCTGTCGCCGTGCGCCGCACGCCCGATCAGGCTCGCGATATAGCCGTCGAACCGTGCGCGCTCCGGGCGATCGAGGCTCACCGTCGGCTGCGCGTCGGCCCACGCACGGTAGAACAGCAGGATCAGCCGGTGATGGAACAGGTCCGCGAACGCGGCAAAGGTCGGATCGTCGTGCTGCGCCGCGCGCTCGTACGCGTATTCGGTCAGGTGCGTCGGTAGCGGCCCGTTCGGCCCGAACAACCCGAAACCGTGGATCGCGATGTGCGGCGGCGCGGTGCCGTTCTCGTGCACGCCGGCCAGCATCGACGCCGCGAATGCGAGCGACGGCTGCTGCCCGAGCCGCACCGGCTCGTCGCGCGGCCGCGCGGCATGGCCGAGCGGCGCGCGGCCGGGCGACAGCGCGTCGAGCCAGCGCAGCGCCTGGAACAGGTCGTAGCCGTGCGGCGCGGCCCGCAAGCGTGCCCACCACGCATCGCGGCGGGCGTCGGCGGCGGTCGGCTGCACGCCGGGAGTCGTGTCGCGTTTCATATCGCGGGCCGCCTGCCGATGCGTGCCGGCCAGTGCGCGAGTGTGCCGCGCTGCACGCTGGTCAGCACGCATTCGGCGAATGCGTTGATCGACACGTGGCGCGCGAAGAACTGTTCGAGCACCGCGCCGAGCAGGAACGGGCTGTCGCCGGAGAACGCATGGTCGTCGACGGTCACGTCGACCTGCACGCCGCGCCCGAACATCAGCGGCCCGAGCGCCGGCAGCCGGCGGAACACCGGCGAGAACGCGACGCGCTGCACGCCGTCGATCTGCCGGCGCATCGCGGCGTCGGCCGGGTCGGCATGCAGGCCGAGCAGTTCGCGCAGCGCATGCGCGCCCTCGTCGTCGTCGAGATCGGTCAGCGTGTGGCGTGCCAGGCCGAGATGGCGGATCAGCCGCCACGCGGTTTGCGCGTCGGCGATCGGCGGGCGCGGCCGCGACGGGCCGCGGATCGCGACGATGCGCTCGACCGGGGCCGACACGCGCAACGTGAACGTGTTCGCGTCGCCGGGCGGCTGCAGCAGCACGAGATCGCGGTTCGTGCACAGCGTATCGGCGGACAGGTAGCGCATCGTTTCGTCGTACGGCGCGCACTGGCTGTCGACGAGCGACACGTAGGTTTCGCTGCCGACATAGCCGGTGCGTGTGCCGTTCGCGCGCGCCTGCGCGGACACGAGCCGCGGCTCGCGCCGCACCGTGTAGTACGCGTCGTGGTTGCCGTCGTCGCCGGCGAACGACGCGTGAAACGGCCGGAATTCGCGCGACTGGCCGTCGTCGCGCTGCTCGCTCGCGAGCCGCTGCACCGCATAGACCTCGTAGTCGAGCGGCCGGCTGCGGTCGACGACGACATGATGCTCGCGCGCACCCGGCTGCAGCGCAATGCGGTCGGCGCGGCGCGCGAACAGATTCACGGCCGGCGTGCAGTTCAGCGCGAGGTGGCGCGCGTCGACGGCCGTTTCGAGCGCCGCGTCGTGGCGATCGAACAGCACGGTCAGCTCGCACTCGTCGCCGGTCGCGCGCGCCAGCGCGGCACGCAGCCCGTCGATGCTGAAGAACAGAAAGCGCGCCGGAAACGCGAAATATTCGCGCAGCAGCCGGTAGCCGTGGAAGCTGCGGCCGTCGTCGGGCAGGATCGCCTGTGCCGGATCGAAACCCTCGTGGACGATCGCGTCGGCGTCGAGCGTATGCACCCAGCGCGGCGGCTGCGCCGGGTCGTGGCACACGACGCCGAGCGCATGCGCGGCGATCAGTTCGAGCAGGTGCAGCGCGTCGCGCTCGGGGCCCGCGAGATGGAACGTCAGCCGGTCGAGCGGCAATTGCGACAGCTTCGCACCGCCGCGCGCCTTCAGCCGGATGCGCAGCGCGCCGCGCACGTCCTGCCGCGCCGCGACGGCGCCGCGCGGCAGCCACGACGGCGCGCCGGTGACGGTCGCATCGGTCAGTTCGAGCGGCCACAGCGTCAGGTCGTGCGCGGTGCGGAATTCGCACGCGGTCTGCTCGGACGCGGCCGGCCGTGCGCGCAGCGCGGTGCCGGCGGGCAGACGCCAGCCCTGTGCGAGACTGCCTTCGTTCATCATCGGCGTGAACCGGACGATCGCCATCGACGGCAGCGGCGCGATATAGCCGGGATACACGGCATCGAGCAGCGCCTGCGTGAAGCGCGGGAATTCTGCGTCCATCTTCAACTGCACGCGCGCGGTGAGGAAGCTGAAGCCTTCGAGCAGCCGCTCGACGTACGGGTCGGGCGGCCCCGATTCGTGCAGCCGCAGCCGCGCGGCGACCTTCGGGAACTGCTGCGCGAATTCGCCGCCGAGTTCGCGCAGGTACGCGAGTTCGCGGTTGTAGTAGTCGAGCAGGCGCGTATCCATCGCGTCAGGCCCCTGCCACGGATTGCAGCGACATTGCACCCGTTTCCAGATCGAGGTCGGAGCGCAGCACGAATTCGAGCGGATGCGGGATCGACCACAGCGTGCCGCGGATCTCGAACAGCAGCACGTTGTGGCGCCGTTCGCCGGCCCGGCCGCCCGGCGCGTCGAGCACGCTGCGCACCTCGACGCTGTCGGGCGCGATGCGCGGCTCGAAGCGCACGATCGCATCGCGGATCGACGCCTCCACCGACATCCGCTCGACGCCCGACATCGGCTTGCCGACGAGCGGCCGCATCCCGTAGTTGAGGACCGACGCCTGCGCGTGCGCGAACGCCGACCAGTCGACGAAACCGTCCTCGGCGTTGCGCGTGTTGAGCAGCCACGCGAGATCGCGCAGCACGGCGGCGCGCAGCCGCTCGGTGCCGATCCATTGCGCGCCGGGCGCTTCGGCCGCGCGCTGCGGCGCGTCGTCGGTGAGCCGGTCGAGCAACGCGGGCTGCAGCCGGTCGCGCAGGCTGCCTTCCTGGCCGTCGCGGCCGTCGCGGGTTCGGGGGTCGTCCATTGTCGTCTCCGTGCGTGCTCGACCCGTCACATCTCGGTGTTTTCCTTGATGTTCCAGCCGACCGTCACCTCGGCGCCCTTGCCGCCGTTGTCGTTCTGCTGCCAGTACTGCTTCTTCACCTTCGCGGCCTGGAAGCCGTAATGCATCATCAGCCGGTCCGCGACGTCCCCCGGATCGATGCCCGCCACCTGCGCGGACGTGACGAGCACCTCCTGCAGCGTCACGCGCATGAACTCGACCTGCGTGCCGCCCGTCTTGCACGCGGAAATCTCGACCGACGACAGGTGCTTGCCGTTCGCGCAGTTCTTGATGATCGCGGGCGCACCCTTGTCCATGTATGCGGAAACGACGAGATCGTTGAAGCTCGCCTTGCCCGCGTTGCCGCCGCTGCCGCTCGCCATCGCGCCCGGCTGGCTCGCGCCCCACGTGAACGACTGGATGTCGGTCCAGCCCTTGTGCTGCGCGTCCGCCGATTCGCCGGTCACGCCGTCCACCTTCATAAACATTGCCACGCCCATTGCCGTCTCCGTTTCGGTTCGAGGTCAGGTTGAATGCCGTGTTGATTGCCGGTTGCAACTCATTCGTTCGCCGCCTTCGCGGTCGGCAGCCGCGAGATCAGCCGCAGCGACACGGTGAGCCCTTCGAGCTGGTAGTGCGGTCGCAGGAAGAATTTCGACGTGTAGTAGCCGGGGTTGTCCTCGACCTCGTCGACGACCACCTGCGCGGCCGCGAGCGGCTTGCGCGCCTTGGTTTCCTGCGACGAGTTCACGGGGTCGCCGTCGACGTAGTTCATGATCCAGTCGTTCAGCCAGCGTTCCATGTCGTCGCGCTCGCGGAACGAGCCGATCTTGTCGCGCACGATGCACTTCAGGTAGTGCGCGAAGCGGCAGCACGCGAACAGGTAAGGCAGGCGGCCGGACAGCCGTGCGTTCGCGGTTGCGTCGGGATCGTGGTACTCGGCCGGCTGGTACAGCGACTGCGCGCCGATGAACGCCGCGAAATCCGAGTTCTTCCGGTGTACGAACGGCATGAAGCCGTTCTTCGCGAGCTCGGCCTCGCGGCGGTCGCTGATCGCGATCTCGGTCGGGCATTTCTGGTCGACGCCGCCGTCGTCGGTCGGGAACGTATGGCTCGGCAGCCCTTCGACCGCCCCGCCCGATTCGACGCCGCGGATCGACGAGCACCAGCCATACTGCTTGAACGACCGGTTGATGTTCGCGGCCATCGCGTATGCCGAGTTTGCCCACGTGTAGCGGTCGTGGTTCGCGGCGTCGGTGTCTTCCTCGAAGTCGAATTCGTCGACCGGGTTGGTGCGCGCGCCGTACGGCAGCCGCGCGAGAAAACGCGGCATCGCGAGGCCGACGTAGCGCGAATCCTCCGACTGCCGCAGGCTGCGCCACGCCGCGTATTCGGTGTTCTGGAAGATCTTCGTCAGGTCGCGCGGGTTCGACAGCTCCTGCCACGAATCCATCTGCATCAGCTCCGGCGACGCACCGGCGATAAATGGCGCGTGCGCGGCCGCCGCGATCTTCGACAGCTCGCCGAGCATCTCGACGTCGGGCGGGCTGTGGTTGAAATGGAAATCGCCGACGAGGCAGCCGAACGGCTCGCCGCCGAACTGCCCGTATTCCTCCTCGTAGATCTTGCGGAACAGCGGGCTCTGGTCCCACGCGACGCCCTTGTAGCGCTTCAGCATCCGCGCGACCTCGTTGCGCGACGCCGGCAGCGCCTTGATCTTCAGCAGCTCGTCGGTCTCGGTGTGGGTGACGAGGTAATGCAGGCCGCGCCACGCGCCTTCGAGCGTCTGGAAATCCTCGTGATGCAGGATCTGGTTGATCTGGTCGGACAGCTTCCGGTCGATCTCCGCGATGATCTGCTTCACGCTGCCGTATGCGTCGGTCGTCATGCCGACCGTATGCTCGAGCGCCTGCTGCGCGAGCGTGCGCACCGCGCGCTCCACCGATTCGCGCGCCTCGGCGGTCTTCGGCTTGAATTCCTTTTGCAGCAGCGCGGCGAACTCATCGCGCTCGACGGCCGGCTGCGCGGCGTCGCGCGTGTCGGCGCGGGTTTGGACGGGGTCATTCATCGCGGGCCTCCGGTTGGGTCGCATCGCCGCGCTGCGCGGATTCGTTCGGATTGCGCACGAGCGTCTTCAGCAGGTCGGGATCGTTGATTGCGCGCTCGATCAGCTGTTCGGCGCCGTGCTTGCCGTCCATGTACGACAGCAGGTTCGACAGCTCGGTGCGCGCTTCCAGCAGCCGGCGCAGCGCGTCGACGTTGCGCGCGATCGCGGCCGGCGAGAAATCGTCGATCTGCTCGAACGTCATGTCGACGTTGAGCATGCCTTCGCCCGTCAGCGTGTTCGGCACCTGGAACGCGACGCGCGGCGCGACCGACTTCATTCGCTCGTCGAAGTTGTCGACGTCGATCTCGAGGAACTTGCGCTCCGGCAGATCCGGCAGCGGCTCGGCGCGCTTGCCCGCCAGATCCGAAATCACGCCCATCACGAACGGCAGCTGCACCTTGCGTTCGGCGCCGTAGGTTTCGACGTCGTATTCGATCTGCACGCGCGGCGCCCGATTGCGCGCGATGAACTTCTGTCCGCTGCCCGCTGCCTTGGTTCTGTCAGTCATCGTCCACTCCTTCACTTCGATCAGGTTGCTCAGTACGTTGCCGCCGCCTGTGTGACGGCGTCCTTCGTTCGGTTCGTTTCATTCGCTTCGCTCGCCGCTCAGCAGGTCCAGCTTCGGCAGGCTCTCCGGCGCGAGATCGCGGATGATTTCGTAGAAGTCGAGCGCGAGCAGCCGCTGCGCGCGCCGCAGCAGCAGCGGCGCCGGATGGCTCGGCTCGTGCAGCTCGAAATAGCGGCACATCTTGTCGAGGCCGAGCCGTACGTCGTCGCGGCTCGTTAGCTCGGCATCGCGCCATGCGTGTGCGTTCGGCATGGCTGCCGGCGCGAGCGGTGCGATGCCGGCCTGCGATGCGCCACCGGATGCGGCCTGCAACGTGGAGCTCGCGCCGTCCGGCGCGCCCGGTTGCGGCTCGGGCACCGGCACTTCGCGCACGATCCGCTGCAACGCCTTCTCCGCATCGCCCGCATCGGGCGCCCATTCGCGGCCGAGCTTGTCGATCACGCACGCGCGGATCGTGTCCAGCGCTTGCAGCGCGGCGCGCGCGGCGTCGAGCGGCGTCGTGCCATCGCCGCGCACGGCCGACAGCGCGGCAATCAGGCTTGCGCGGCCACCGGCTTCGTCGCGGCCGTCGAGCAGCCGTTCGGCATCGCGCACGCTCAGGCCGCCGTCGAACAGCGGCTGGCGGCGCGCCGCGCGTGCGCAGTCGTGCGCGCCGGCCACGTCGGCGAGCGCGTTCATTCGCGGCGTCGGGTCCGCTTCGCCGTCGGCGTCGAGCCGGGGATGCAGTTCGTCCCAGCGGCGCTCGAGCAGGTTTGCGACGATCGCGAGCGCGTCCGCATAACCGGGCAGGCCGTGTTGCTCGATCCAGCTGCGCGCGAGATACGCGACGACGCGCAGGTCCTTCGTGCGCGAGGACAACGCCAGCGCGAGCCGCTCGACCGCGCCCCAGTCGGGCGCCTCGGCCGGGATCACGGTGTCGCCGTATTGCTGCTCGGCGCGCGGCGTCGCGCGCTCCTGCAACTGCAGGAACTCGGCGTCGTATTCGAGGTTGGCGCCGCACGGCGCATCGGGCGCGATGTCCGCGAGCAGCCGGCCGATCAGGTCGGCGCGCGGCGACGCCGCCGACAGGCCAGGCGACCCAGGGGAAAGCACGGCGACGGCGAGTGCCGCCTGGCTGACGTCATTCGAATGCATAGTCGATGTTGACCGGTTTGCTGCCGAAATCGATCGCCACGGTGCGGTGCAACGGCGGCAGCGAGCCGTTGCGGATCTCGATCTGGTAGACGCCCGGCGTCAGCGACACCGAACGCAGCGGCGGGCTCGCACCGCGCCGCGCGCCGTTCACGTACACGTCGCCCCACGGCCGCACGTTGAAACGCACCTGGACGGTTTCCTGCGTCTTCGGCGGGCGCTGCTCGGCCGGCAGCACGTTCACGGCGGCGACGGCCGTATCGGCTTCCGACGGCGGCTTCGGCGCCGGGGCTGGCGTGGTCGCCGATGGTGCGATGGCTTCCGACGGCGGCACGTTGACGACGCGTTCCGAAGCGTCGAGGCTGCCGGCGGGTGCGATGGCGGAACGGGAGCCGGCTTGCGCCGGGGCCGGGCTCGTGACGGTGGTCGCGACCTGCGGTGCGGTTGCGGCGGCGTCGACGGCCGGTGTGCTGGCCGGCGCGGCGGCGACGGGCGGCGGCGGAACCTGCGCCGACGATCCGGCCGGCAGGCTCGACGGCGGCACGACGGTCGGCGTCGGCCCGCGCTGGGCCAGCGTGGTGTCCGGCGTGCTGGCGGGCGACGACGTGCCGGCCTGCGGCTGGCTCACGCCCGGTGCGGCCTCGTCGGCGACGCGCGCGGGACGCGACAGATAGCTCGCGGCGAGGCCGACGGCGATCAGCGCGACGAGCGCTCCGCCGATGTAGAACGGTATGCGGCGGCTGCGCGATCCTTCGAGTATCGGGCTGCGTTGGGTGCCAGTCGGCGCGAATGCCCGGCTTGGTGCCGATGCCGATGCGGCGGGATGCGGCGCGGCCGTCCCGGCGGCCGCGTACACGGCCTCGCTCGTGTTCCCGGAATCCGCTGCGCTGCGCTTGCCGATGTCTGCGTCGGCACTCGTGGAGCGTGTATCTGCTTCGTGGTGCGTATCGGCTCTTGCAGCAGGCGGCTCCTTTGCACGCTCGGCGTTTCCGTTCGGCGCACCGGATTCAACCGGATTCGCCGCGGGCTGCGAAGCATGCGAGGCCGACGATGCCAGCGCGTCCGTTGCCGCAATCGCGGCGCCCTGCGCAGCCGCCTTCGATGCTGAAGGCGCACCAGGCTCCGGCTTGGCGCCTGACGCGGCAGGCGAAGCAGATGCGGTGTCCGTCGGTGTCGACATGCCGTCCTGACGCTCAGGCGTTGACGACTGCACATCCGACGCAACCTTGCCCGAAGCCGTCCCACCCTCGCCGATCGCAGCAGCAGCACCAGCAGCAGCCGACGCGATGCCCGACGCAGCGGAACCCACCGAAGC
>NZ_WHNU01000074.1:0-21018 GCF_009362305.1 Burkholderia sp. BE17 | reverse complement strand
GATGATGTCCTGCCAGCTGATGTGCGAAGAAGCCGCGGTAAACGTCGCCCCGCTTGCCGGAACGGTCGGTGCGCCGGTGAAGCCGGTGCTGGTGCCCGAGCCCGCCGCGTCGATCGTGAGATCGGACGGGTCGAACAGCACACTGCCGGCAGCGCCGCCATTCGATCCGCCAGCCATGTCGACGCTGCCGTCGTAGTTCAGGATGTTGTGACCCGACACCTCGGCCCGCCCGCCGCTGCCCGAACCGCTGCCATGCGCCTGGAGATGGCCGTAGTAGTTCGTCGTGTCGTCAGCCCATACGACCACCTTGCCAGCCGATGCATTGCCCTGGGTGCCACTCGCATTCAACGTAACGCCACTACCCACGAAAGTGCCGGTCGCATTGGCGATATCCACGCCTTGGCCGTGCATGTCACCACCCACGCGAATGGCGCCACCACCGGCCGTTCCACTCGCGTCCAGTGTCGAAATACCCGTCAGCCCCGTATGCCAGCCAGTCACGTCAAGTTTCCCGCCGATCCCGCCCGCACCGGCAGCCGAAATCCGGCTCGAATCGACGATCACCGTGCCGCCACTCGTATCCGCCGTCAGCTTTGCGGTGCCGCCCTGCGTTCCGGAGACGTCAATCTGCGCACCCGTCACATTCACGTCGTGACCGGTCACCTGCACCGCACCGCCAGTACCGTCGGAATGTCGCGCCTGGAGCACGCCGCCAATCTGAGTGGTCGCGCTGCCGATACCCGTGATTTGGATAGTGCCATCCGGATTGGCCGATACACCTCCGGCCTGGATCATGCCGCTGGTGTTGATCGCAAGGGCGCCGAGATTGTCATTGACGGCCGCGAGCATCACCTTGGCCGCTTGCAGCGTGCCGGCAACGCTTACGTTGCCGGCTTCGCCGGTCTTCGGCGTTACCGTGATCGCACCATTGGACAAGGTAACTTGGTCGGCGGCGACCAGATTGATCTGCGCACCGGCCTTCAGAACGGCCCCGGCCTCAACGGCCACGCTGGGTGCCACGAGCGTAATGTCGCCGCTCGGCGTGCTGATCGTGCCCAGCACCTGGATGTTGCCCTTGCCACCCGCGATGAGCATCGCGCCGCCTTGCATGAACGCGGAGTCCGAAATGTTCCCGGTGCTGCCGACGAAGCCGCCCTGAACGTTGATCGCCCCGCTCGGCCCGACCACGATGCCATTCGGATTGAGCAGGAACACTTTTCCGTTACCCTGCACGAGCCCGTTGATGTTACTCGGCAACGTGCCCGTTACGCGGTTCAGCGTCGCCGACGAAGCATTCGGTGCGTTGAAACGCACCGTCTCGCCATTGCCGACGCTGAAGCTGTTCCAGTTGATGACCGCGCGACCACTACCCTGGTTGATCGTCGTGACGGCACCGGCCGAGCTGATCGATGCGGCGCCGGCCGCCACCTGCCCGCCTGTCGGCGCAGCCAGTGCGAAGCTGCCACCGTACGTGGCCAACAGAACCACTGCAATCTGCAGCACGAGCGGCTTGATACGCAGAGGTTGGGAATTCGCCTGCGACGACTTCGTGCGATTGTTTTTGATGGTTCTGTTCATATGCAGCCCCGTGCTTTGTTGATTCAACTGGCAAATACGATTGCGCGCCCATCCAATTGCCGCCTGAATACCGGCAAGCAGATGTCGACGTTCAGCACCGTCGCGTTTGGGCGCGCATCCCAAACAAGCTATCGATGGCGTGCGCGGTGCCCAAGTGTTACAGGCAGCCGAATCCACCATCCCTTACTGACATTGTTGTCGGGTGCCGCGGACAGACTTAGAAGTTTTGTGACACGCGCGTCCAACGCGGATCGCCACCGCGCGCACCATGTCGCGGTGCAATGCGGCGAAAGTCGCTCGCGTGCACGCTTCGGCCAGCTCGATAGGCCGCGTCGCTCGATCTACCTACGCGCATGACGTACGGCAACGGGATCGGATTGAATCAATAGGTCGACTGGCGACCACATCCGCCGCGCCAATAAGCGGGGGCAAACGGAATACGCAAAATTGAAGGGCACCGGGGAAGGCGCGCGCGAGATCCCGCACGCACGAATCGGAACAGGCGGCAACGCGCCTTCGCGCGTCGCGAGGGCAACACGACGCTCACACGGCGACAACGGAACTGGGCGCACCATCGAGCGCCTCGACCTCTTCGAGGCGCCATCCCTGGCCGTAGACCGTGCATATGCGTACGGCATATTCCGGCCGCAATCCGAGCTTCGCTCGCAATCGGGAAATGTGCGTGTCGATCGTTCGAGACATCGTTTCCGGCTCTCGCCCCCATATCACTTGGGAGATTTGCTGTCGCGATATGGTGCGTCCCGCGTTGCGGAACAGGAATAGTGCGAGATCGTATTCGCGCGCGGTAAGTTGCGCATCACGGCCATTTCTCTCGATCCTGCAGCGTGCGGGGTCGATACGGAACGCACCGATAGAAAAAGGCAGATCGTCCTGTCGTTGACCATATGCGCGACGCAGCAGCGCCGCAACCCGCGCCCGCAGCTCGGCGCTGCGATACGGTTTGACGAGATAGTCATCGGCGCCGGCGCGCAATGCAGCGACGACATCTTCCTCCGACGAGCGAGACGTCAGAAACAGAACAGGAATGGAAGAGGACAGATCCCCTCTCATCCGCAGCAAGACTTCCAAACCGGAGATATCGGTCAACTTCCATTCGACCAACAACAGGTCGAACCTTACGCTTCGAAGATCGCTCAAAAACCCGCCGCCGCTGGCGTAGCTACGGCACTCGTACCCATCCTGTTCGAGCAACTCACGGATCCACTTCGCTTGCCCTGAGTCACCCTCTAGTGAAGCAATCAGCATGGCCTTCCCTCAACCTGGAAAGTCATAAATTTCAACGTGTGCTCTGTAAACTTTTTCGTATGCCTACATTGCCCGATTTGATTCCCGTGGGCATCGCTCTGCGCGAGCGACATCCGCGCGCGGGTAAGAGCGGAAAACCAACCCGCCTCAACAACACCGACCCCACGTCGAAGCCAGGGACAGGGGCAATGAGCCCCTCCCATCGAGTGTTAGCAACGCACTGGTTACCGCTCGACCTTGGCGTCCTTCAGCAATGAATCGACGACGACCGCGAGTGCACGCTGGTTCTCCGCCGCTTCGAGCTGTTGCTTGATTTGCTTCTTGACGCTTTCGAATGCGGGCACCTGCGTCGGCCGAACCGAATCGAGCTTAGCGATCAGCCGAGCGTCGCCCACCTGAACCGGCATCGGAGTGACGCCCCCCGCGGACAACTTCACCAATGCTTGCGCCAGCGGCAAGGGCAAGCCTTGAGTCTGCCCTTCCTTCAGCGGCGTCTTGAAGCTGACCCAGTTCATCTCACCGCCGGACATCTTGTTAGGCGCTGTACTGTACTCGCGGGCGACCTCCGCGAAGTCCCGGCCCTGCTTCAGGCGAGCGAGCACGGTACGGGCAGCGGCATCGTCGCCAACACTGATGATTCGCGGCTTGTACTCCTTGTCGCCCAGGTTCGCCACGATTGCGTCGTAACGCTCCTTCACCTGCGCATCGGTTACCGCGGCCGGGCGTGCGCGATCTCGCAGATACAGCTGACTCTCCGCTTTTGCGCGGACTTGATCGATTGCTCGCTTCACTTCCGGGCGATCCCCGTAGCCAGATTTTTCCGCAGCCTGACGCACGACCTCACCCGCAATCAGGTCATTCGTTACCGCTGTTCGCACCGCGTCGGTATCCGGCAATCGCGCGAGTTGCATCGCGGCCTCGATCTCGCCCCGGGTTACCACTTGCCCATTGACTCGCGCGGCGACCGCCGAGGCATTGTCAGGCGCAGACGGGACGTCCGCTGCCCATGCAGCGCCCGCACACATCATCGCCACGACCATTCCAAGTACGCTTTTCGTACAGTTCATTTGGACACCTTAAAATGAAGTTTAAATTCCAATCGTCCGACGTCTTCGCCATCCGGCCTTTTCCACCGATGCGGCATCTTCGCGCTTTTTGTGCGATTACCACACCGCGATTTCACCCGATATTCCGACTGAGCGCACCGATTCCACGCGACTTCGCGATCACATCCGGCTCTCTCGCAAGAGCAACTCGATCGTAGTTGAACCACTGCATACGACGGACGAGCGCCACGGTTCTTGGAACATCGGCCGAGACCCGCACCGCGGAACCCGGATGCAATTATCCGGACATCGCCACAGAGGATTGTCAGAGGATGTCAGGACATCTTCACTCCAAAGTTGATGATCAGATGAATCACCAAACCTGGCAGAGATACCAGCAGGGTCGGACCACCGGTCTTTGTCGCGCGGCGACGACTATCCGGCCTCCTGCAATGCCCTTCCCCTTTTACAAGCATGGCGCCGACGCCCGCGCTTTCTTACGCGACTGTTGCGTCCTTCGCACGAACACCGGACCTAAAATGACCATCGGATGAAACGGATTCACAAGTAGAACACCGCACCGCTCAACGGCACCCTCACCTATCTCGCGTCAAACCAGGAACACGTTCCGATCCTCTGCATCCCTGATCCATGCCGGCGTACGTCCACGCCCCGTCCACTTTTCGCCCGTCGTCGGATTAAAGTATTTGACCGGGACGGTACGCCTGGGGCGCCGACCATCGCGAGACAAACTGGCGCCACCAAGGTCGTCGATAGCGATCCCGTAATCCGCCATTTTCCCCCGGATCTCGGCGATGACGCCGTCACGCTCTTGCATGCGCAAGCGCTCGATCTCCTTCTCGATCTCCGCCTTTCTTGCCAGAAGGTCCCTGACTGTCGACATCACGCTTCCTCAGTTAATGTGTTTGATATTTCGAGTGATCCGATATGCGGCCGATAGTGAAGGCCCTGCCGATCGGACCATCGAGTCGAATGTCCTCAAAAGGCCTCAGTGCCATCAAATTGGCCCTTCCAGGACCCGCCCGACCAGTTTCATAAACGATCCGATCGTATTGCCACCACACTGGTTCATGAGATTATCTTTTCAGGCGCACCTCAACACTGTCAGAGGTTGTCATGAGATCGTCCGCAAGCCGGTCACACTGATCCGGGCGCCTGCCGCAGCCCCAAACAGCCATTCACGGATTGCCAGTGCCCGGCGGGCAGAAAGAGACGGATAGCCGAGTTGCGACAAAAAGGTCGTACAAATCCATTGCGGTTCAACGGAACGATCCACGACGTTCACCACTCGTGATTTGAAGGGCGACGCGACTTCGACATCGTCCGAGCGCCGACGGGAGGCGGCCAGCCTCATAACGGCGGCAATCAACCAATATCCCGTCATCCCTATGGGGCCGGCACACCATATCGGTCCAGTGCAGCCCCCTCCGAGCGCTACCACAGCGAGGATGCAACTCGCAATATCCGTCTATTGCATCGATCTTTAACAACCGGTTCAGCGCGCGAACCCGCGAGACCGATCAACGGGAAGCGGCCCGATCCGGAGCACTTGACCCGGTTGAATCAGCGAAGCGGAAGCAAGATTGTTCCGGTTCATCAAGTCCTTCGGTTGCTGCCCGAAGGCCGCCGCAATACGCGCAACCGTGTCACCTGAATTGACACGATAGAACCCGGGCGACACGCTCGAAAAGCGGCCGTCCGCCTTCCCATGACGAGCATAAGCACTACACCCATCCGCCGGCACAACACCTGCAAATGCCGCGATAGGGTCTCCCGATCCACCTTTATGGAATCCGTCGGGCCGTACCGCAAACTTTGCCCCCTCAGTCATCACACTACGGTGCACATGTCGGTGCGGCTTCACCGCGCGTGGCGCAACCGGCGAAGACGAAGCCATATCGAGTTGATTCAGCTGACTAACCGTCAGAATTTCTACGGGCTGCGCCGCGTGTGCCGAAGCACAAAAAATAGTGCATGCGAGTGCGATGCCAAACTCGCTCACGATAATTCTTCTGTTCATTACACTTCTTTTCAGTTTTTTCGGCAATTTTTCTACGGAGCTTTTGGGTAGCAAAGTGGCGAGCCGCTAATTAGAGCGCGTCATCACCACCGAATCCGGTATGCTTCCGCGCGATCTCAACGACTGGATCGCAGCGAAATCGTGCGTGCCGCAAGAAGCCCGCACCGGGTACCCCGTAGCACGCCAAAGGGAGTTGCCACGATGTCGAATGAATTATGTTTTGATCCGCGCGGCAATACTGTCAGAGCATGTCAGCCCCCCCATCGGTCGGGCGGAAATGCGATCTGGATGTACCGGAGCCGTGAGCACCCTACGCAAGTGGTTCTGCTCGCAACAGCGGGCTACAGTAGCGACGCTTTGATCAAAGTTCCTTAGCCACGATCACGGGATCAAGCTGCTCAGCGCCTCGATTCCCACAGTCGCTTCCTCTATGCGCGAGCCTTCGATCGGCGTGCTGAGGTTCTTGACTATCACGCGTTGAAACTGCTGCCACGCGTCCACAAAACGATACGCCGGTGCCGCGGCCAGTTGAGCGTCATACAACAGCAAGATGCGCTCGATCGCCGCATAATCCTCTTCCCTCAACTCCCATTGACCGCCGCCAAGTGCGCGACAAACACAGTATTCAACGATGCTCTCCGCAGTCCGGAACTGCTCGAGATCCGAACCGGCCGCCGTCACATCGCGCATGAAATACGCCAGATAAACGATCTGCGACAGTCGACCGATCTGGAGCGCATCGCCGTGCCCGCTCCGAAGCACGGACAACGCGATATGCCCTTCGAGCGAGAGCGCCTGGACCCTGGCATTCGACATTGGCAGTAATTGGTCCTTGGGCCGCGGCTGTCGCCTCATGCGACGCGTTTGATTCCTAGCCATGTTCTCTTTGCATAGTGGGAAGTTTAAGGTCCGGATTTTCCAGCAGACAGTAACTTCCCCGACCTCACATTGCTCGTGCACAACGAATTCAACGATACGAATTGTTGTGCCGGCAACGACAGGCATTCTCCTCACTGCCCCGACGGAATGCTGCCGGGGCCCGTGTACGGTGGCGTTGCGCAATCATCGAACACCGCTGTGGCTCGTCGACGCAAATGTTTGGACACGGCCGGGCAGCCGACGGCAATCCGTCGCTGCCCGGCCGATGCTGCAACAATTACCACTGGTATCCGCCGCTTACCACCGCGCCGTATGTTCCACGCGTGTTGGAAGACACTGCGGCCTTGTAGACCCAATGGTTGTTCCCCGTCACGTGGGACACGCCAATTGCCTGACCAGACTGGCCGCGATAGACGCTGCCGGATACAGCGACCATGCTCATGCCAGGTTGGGTCGGCTGCGGCAGCCCCGCCACCGCCATTGCGGCAGCGATCCCACCGTCCGAGTCGCGGCGAACCGAGTCGATCCGATTATTCACACTCTGGATCTGCCGATCCGTATAGCCGTTTGCCTGGGCAACACTCTGCGACATCGCATCGTTCAACTGCTGGACGTTCACACCGTCGGTCGCGGCCGTGCCGGCTGCCATGTTGGTGATCTGACGCGCTTGCGACGGGCTGCCAATCGAAACGACGTTGCTGCGCCCTTCGTCCGTCGAATTGGCTCCGAGCGCCACCGAACTCGTTCCGCTCGACGTCGAATTGGTACCCAGGGCCATGCTGTCGACACCCGAGGCAGTAGAACGGCCACCGACCGCAACGCTATTGGCGCCCGATGCCGCTGCGCCGGTGCCCATCGCCGTGCTGCCCGTACCGGTGGCTCCCGAGGTCAGCGATGAAAACGAGGTCGACAGCGAATTCAGCGTTACGTTGGTCGTACTAAGGCTCGTCGACAGTGACCCGATACCGTTCGCCGTCGACGTGGACAATGAAGTGACTGCACTGTTGGTCGCGCTCAGGCCAGTCGACAACGAACCGATCCCGGTGGACGTCGACGTGGACAATGAAGCGACTGCACTGTTGGTTGCGCTCAGGCCAGTCGACAACGAACCGATCCCGGTGGACGTCGACGTGGACAGCGACGCAATCGCGCTGTTGGCGGACGACAATCCGGTTGCGGTTGACGTTGACAACGCGTTGACCGCGAGGTTCGTCGCGTTAAGCTCCGAGCCGTTTACCGCATCGGTGCTCGTCGCCGTGATTCGACCCGCCGCCACATTGGTGATCTGTCGCTCCTGGCCCGACGATCCGACGCTGACGACACCAGCCGGAGCCGTGCCCGCCACGCCGAACGTCGAACCGCCGACGGTCACGCTGGACACGGAATTCGCAGTCGACGTAACCGAATTCGCACCGAGCGCCACGGAATTGGCGTTAGCAGCCGTGGCATTCAATCCGATGGCCGTCGCGTTCACCGCGCTCGCATTGGACGTTCCGCCCATTGCCACCGAACCGGCGCCCGAAGCAGTTGCGGTCAGACCGATCGCCGCCGAGCCGCTACCCTTTGCAAACGCGGAGTTGCCAATAGCAACCGCCTCACCATCAGCCTTGGACACAACGCCAATCGCAATCGGCGACGCGTTCCCCGCACCTGACATCGTCGCGGCCGCTCCATTGCCGACCGCAATCGCGAACGAGCCAGCCCCCCCCATTGGCGATTGCGTTTGCTCCAGCAGCAATGCTGCCGACACCGGTTGCCGAGCTCGTACTACCGATTGCAATAGAGTTTGCCCCATTGGCCGAGGCTTGTGCGCCCAACGCAGTCGTGTTTGCTCCGTTTGCGTTCGCCCCGCCGCCATATGCCACGGCATTCGCTCCTGCCGCATTCGAACTACCGCCAACGGATGTTGCGTTGGCGCCAGTTGCAGTTGCCGCGTTCCCGATCGAAACAGCTGCCCCGCCGTTAGCGGTCGACGATATGCCGAACGCCTCGTTGTTCAGGCTTCCATCCGAACCAGCGGTTGCGGGGCTCACGCCGCCGCTCGTAGCCGAACCGGCACTGCTGGCTACCGAAGTTCCGGTACTGCCGCCTGACGCATAGTTGTAGGCATATGCCTGCCCAACCGGCAACAACATTACCGCAGCCAGGACCGCCATGGATACTTTCGATTGGCGGGGAATCCTGCCAGCCGCCTCTTTTCCGGATCCGTTTTCATAAACTTCGGAGTTCGAATTTCCCATGAAAAACACCTTTCGCATTTTTATATTCCCTTTCATTGATTAAAAATTCCCCGGCGTTTTAATGATGACGATGACGTCGCGCCGATGTGAGGTTGCCGACGATAATGGCAGAATTGACGACACGCTCCTGTTACTGAATTCCTCAAATGCCCAGCTTCGTGGTGGTGATATCACCACACCAGAACGATTCAATGTGGAAGAGGAGCGGTATCTCGATTACGAGAAATCGGTGTGCTTGCGGTGACTGGAGTTGCCAGTCCCGCCACCAGCACAACATGATCTTCAGTACGGTCCCTGTCATGTCCAACCGCGGCACCATCGGTCGCGACAATCGCGGTCGAACCGAAGACCGAACTGACGACAGAACCTAGAATGAAGCCGCCGATTGCACCGGACTTTGTGTTGATCTGCAGCGGCGCTCCTTCCACATCGGCCAGCACGGAGAACGTCGACGTAGCGAGCCGCTGCTTGAGCTCGTTGGGTGCAAGATGCTCTACCGTGGGGCCCAAAAAACCCGCGTACGCCGCACATGTTTTCGTAGAAAACGCTAGCACTACAAACGAATGAGTGACCGATGTTCTCTTGCCTTTAATTTTCATCCAGGGATCGCAGAGAAGTTCTGTGAATTGCTACGGATCAGAAACCGCAGGCCGATCTCCTTAATGTATAGGCTCATCGAACATCGACCGCGACATGCTCTCGTTCGGACGATCGACTCGCTGCCACTGGTCATGCAGCCGGGATCAATGCATGGAACTCTAATGCGACTTCCGCCCTTTCGTTGTCAGAGACTGTCAGGGTTCAGCCGCTACGCACATCGGAAACTGTCGTAAAACGTCAAGGAGCGACAATTGTTCATCAAACATATCGAGATTACCCCCGGGCGCTTTCACGGCACCACATCGTCACCCAGCCGCTGGCAGCAGCGTGGAATCGCGGTCGACTCGGTAATTCGCATGTTCGGCCGTTCCCGAAGACGCCATTTTCGATGTGGATCTCAGCGTTCGCATTCCTTATGTTTTATCTTGACTTGTTCCGCTCGCGAAGGACCGTTGACGCTAGTCCTATGCACATCCGACGCCCTTCGGGGCTAATCAGCCTGACGTTTCCTGACAGTTTGCACAGCACAAGCCACGTAACATGCCGGGCGCTCATGACATGGCACGAACATCATCGCGATCTACCGATTCCGCCCGGTCTTCGCAGTTGCGAAATCTGCGAGGCTCGTCATGATGTGAATGCAAGGTTGCGGGTTGCCCCAACGTCATGCCGGACATGGATTCGCAAGGCTCCACAAGTAGCGTGCCGTCACGGTATCGAATCAAGGGAGCGCCGACGGGAAGTTGATTTGGGTTCCGGCTGCCTCCGCAGTAGGCCAAAGCGAGACGTTCGCAACCCCGCGAATTTGTCAGACGGTGATGATGAAGAAAGGCCAACGCCTTCTTACGCGTGATCGAGCGCCATAGTCGGATCCAAGCTTCTCAGCCCTTTCTTCTAGTAACAGATGTACAAGACAACACGGTTTTCACTCGAAACGCATAGTGGCGCGTATGACTCGTGGCCAACACGCTCATGTCTGATCGTGGACGGTACGCGCTCGAATCTGCCAGTTGCGGGATATATTGTGCAACGTCAGTACGAAACCGCTGCGGGTTACCTCTTGATCACCAATTTCGACTGTCCGTTCGAGGAGGCGGTAAGTTTCGTGCTGATTGCCCGGGATTTGAGCCGGGTGCTGGCGGAGCGGACCATAGCGGTGACGTATTCCAGTGTCCACCTAGTCGACGTAGCATGGATTGACGAGTGGCACTTTTCCGTAACATTTGCAGGAATGAGAGGCGAATGGATGTTCAAGATTCGCCGTTGGTCTCTACCTCTTATTCGATCACGCTTTGAAATGAAACGTATCAGATAATGTTATAGAAGCGAATGCGGACACCCGATCGTCGCAGCAGATCGAGACAAGGCTATTCGACGCCACGATGTCAATTCCGACAATGTGAGGCATATGGCAATTCGTGGGACTTGAATTGGGGTGGGGTGGATCCTGGTCCGGATGAATCTGGATCGTCGCCTGATTCCGCCGCAGCCGATCGACCTGGGCGACACCCGGGTCAATGCCCGACAGGCGCAAGGAATCGCCAGATGTCGCGGGAAGCGCATTCCGGATTCGACGATGTCGTCGATCGACGTGCCGACCGGAATGTCGAACGCGGCTTCGGACATCGGCGCAATCGTGATCGAAGCCGGCGGCTGCTCCAGTTGCCGCTTCCGCGCCTGCTCGCATTGCTGCTCGATGATAGTCCTGAACGGGTCTGGCGCTTGACGGCGCG
Organism: Burkholderia sp. BE17; assembly: GCF_009362305.1. Lineage (NCBI taxonomy): Bacteria > Pseudomonadati > Pseudomonadota > Betaproteobacteria > Burkholderiales > Burkholderiaceae > Burkholderia > Burkholderia sp. BE17. The sequence goes on along the minus strand of NZ_WHNU01000074.1, from coordinate 9,635 downwards.
GGCTGGGCATGAGCAGGTCGATAGGCTAACCACGCAACGCAGGCAACTAGAACTGACGCTCCCAACCAGAGCTTCAGCAATACTCGCATCCTCACCTCGCCTTTACCGTCTTGGCCGTCTTTGCCGCTGCGAGGGCTGCCTTTTCCTGCGGGCTCGGGGCCGTCTCAAGGACAATCACCAGTGTCACGATCAATCCAAAGATCACCAGACCAAACACACCCAACAACGTTTTATTCAATTGAGCGCCACCAGCACGTCGTCAGGCCTAGATGCGGGTCGATCTGGACCGGTGTGCGCGAAGGGATGCGTACCGACCGCGGCGGACACGACAAACGCGGTTCCTGACGTGACGGAACCGCATTGGTTCGCATCTACCGCCACGGTCTTGCCTATCTTGGCGGCCGTATTCGTCGCGCCATTAGTGGAGGTGCAAAGGGTTGTCCCGCTTGCGCCGCTGGCCGTCGACAGGACGAGTTGGCTGCCCATACTGATGTGCACTCGCTGATCGGCACGCAGCGGTGCCGACAAGGTGACGCTTTGGCCGATCAGATCGATATGCCCGACCGTACCTTCGATACCGGCGCCAGGTCCATTCACACCCGCTGGTCTGTCGATCGAAATGCTGCCGGAGCGAACGTCGTACGCAACTGCCCCGGCGTACGCAAAATCTGTCGCGATACCGCTGCCAACGCCGGTCAGAAACTGAGGCGCGCGCGTCGTCAACGTCAGCCCCGGGATATTGATCATCACCATTCCGTTCACGGAGATGCCGCCGGGCGCGCTTACGATAACTGCCGCAGTGACGCCAAAAGTCTCCAACGGCCCATTCATCACCGCGATATTGTTCGACGTGATTGGGTTGATGATCGTCGAAGCAGCGCGTCTCCTCAGGTTAAGGTTCGCGCCAAGCGTACCGCCCAGCAACGGAGTACCAGGCACGGTGTTGTCGTCGAGCACGAGTCCTTCAGGGCCCACTCCGAAGGTTTGGTACTGGTTAAGGCTGATGCCGTTTGAATTTGGAGCCGCGATATTGACGGCGGGGACGTCCGTGCTGATCGAGGTCACCGTCGGTTGAAAAGCAATCGGTGCGTGCGGATCTACGAAGAGCGCCGCGTGTGCTGTTTGGTCCGCAAGGAACGCTGCCGGACCGAAATACATCACACCTGCCATCACCCAGGTGGTTGCCTTGATCCACAGCGCATGCCCTTCACTTTCCACGGGACTGACTTCGAAAGTGACTGCATTTTTGGCCGCGTCTCGTTGAACGAGGCGCTTCTCAATCTCGCGCATGACGCGGCGCATAATTTGGTCTCACTCAGTACATTTTGCCGTGATAGTCACACAGACGAGACCGAAAGATGGTCAGCAAGTGTCAGGGCTCCACCGAACACACTAGATCAAGCTGAGGCTAGCCCAGTTTCCGCGCTTCCCCGAGCGAAACGCGCGACAGCGGTCCAAGGCCCATTTCGCGCACTCGCCCATCGAGCGTGAAGCGAAACACCCATGAGCGTGCGCCGCTATCGGCGATCTGGAGGTAGAGGCCACCGCCGTCTGCGTAATGGCCTGGATCGGCCACCTTCGCGACGCGCAGCGCGCTAAGTCGATGCAAGTGTCGTCCCGCCATGTCGTCCTCCTTTCCTACCCACAAAAACCAACCCGCTACCCATGTTTCACGGAGAGATTGTGCGGAGCCGTGGCGGAAGTCGCAAGCATGCCGTTACCCACAAATCGCTTTGAAATCAGCGACCTACGGCACGTTTACGGAAGTGGTCGGAATACCTGGGAAGCCATGACTGGCGGAAGGCAGCAAACTGCAACCATCGGTCGCAGAGACCCGCCAGGTAAGACTCCCGCAGTCGGAGATAGCCTCCTACCCACAATCCTACCCATATTGGGCTCAGCAGCAATCCAATATCGGCCGCAATGCCTCGCCGGCAAAGGGATGCCGAGAATTTTCCCGCCAAAATGTCCCAAAAGTCGCCCGCACGCTCCCCGCGTTCGAGTCGCCCCACAAGCCACAGCGGGGCTGGCATGTGGTTTCCGACGAGAAGATGGACGTGGGTCCGAAGACTGGCACGGGCCCAAACCGGTTGGTAAAGAGAGCCGCACCTCGGCGCCACGCCTCACGAATGATAGGCCGTCTCCCCGTGCGAGCTGACGTCGAGTTCTTCACGCTCGCCACGCCATCGACACGCAGGCCAGTCGTCACATCGACGAGGTTGAACGCGACAACCGACACGACCGCCGACCACACGAGCGAGGTCCCGACGCCCCAGCAATGCGCGATCAGTTGTCCGCCGATGTTCTTCCGCCGAGCGGAGAGCTTCATCGTCCATTACCTCGGATGTGGACCGAGATACGTGAGCCGATGATGGATCGCGATGAGCGGGACAGGTTGGATCGCATCGCATAATCGGAGTGTCGCTGGCCACGCGACGCACTCACGCCCCTTCGATCGGCTTCGCGCTGACGAATTCGGTCTTCAGTGTCAGATAGATTGCAGTCCCCCGCCCTTCTTCACTCTCGATGTTCAAGTCCGCGCCCAGCAGGCGGGCGCGCTCCATCATGCCAAGCAGGCCGTAGGAACCGCCACGCGCAGCCACGGATGGATCGAATCCCCGGCCGTCGTCGACCACGGCCAACTCCAAGCCACCCACTGAACCGGTGAGACGTAATTCAACCTGCGTTGCACCGGCCGCGTGACGTGCGACGTTCGTCAACGCCTCCTGCGCGATACGAAATACCGCGGTGGAGTCCACATCCGACAATTTGGGTACCACACCGTCAATGAAAAATCGACAATGTGTACTACCGTGACGTGCAAACTCGGCCGCCAGCCACTCGAGCGCGGAAACGAGTCCAAAATTGAGCGCGGCCGGCCGCACGTGGTTCGCGATGTCGCGACCGATCTGAAGCGTCTTGTCGACCAGGGCTCGCATCTGGTCGATAGTCGAAATCTCCGCGCTTTCTGGGCCCATGCGTTCCTTCAGCAGTGACATGTCGATCCTCAACGCGGTGAGAATCTGACCGAGTTCGTCGTGAATCGTCATGGCGATCTGCTTCCGCTCGTCTTCTCGAATCGACTCCGCGTGTGCGGACAATCGGCGCAACTGTTCCTGCGATGTGATCAGATCACGCTCGGTCCGCTTTCGTTCCGTGATTTCCTGCTTTAATGCGGCATGGTGCCGACGCAGACTTTGGTGCGCCCGTCTGCGCCCGAAAATGTCGGCCAGCATACCTTCGATAAGTGAGCCTCCGGCCTCGATATTGCTGGCCGAAATCGCGTCGATTTCCGCCTTGACCACTCTGACTGGACGGTGGACGATACACGTCAGCAACAGATACGCTGAAGCGCCAAGTCCAAGCGAGACGAACGCCATCGAAGCGAGAAGAGCGACCAGTGCATGCCGACTTGAGTCGTTCACGCTCGGTTCCAACAAGACGATCTGGGTATCGCTTATTTTTTCCGTCGGCGCGGCTCCCCATGCCTTGTCGAATATTCCCCTTGCTTGCACGACTTCGTCAGTCGGGCCGGCGGATACCGTCGATCTGATCGATGCCGGGATCCCGATGCCGGCTCCAGTCGCCGTAAATTCATCAACCTCCGTGTTGGATGCCAGAGCGCCCAACAGGAATTCGGTTGCAGGTTTGTCCGTGTCCCACCGAGACGGCTTGAGCGCGATACTGAGCATGTGCTCCATACGCATGGCCCGGCTCTCGAGCATCTTGGCGTGCACCTGGCGCTCGTGTTCCGCCAGAACGTATCCCCCGATCCCGCCCACGCCCGCCACCAGTACGACGAACGCCAACATCAATTTACGTTGCAGGCCCGACAGGTAGAAAAAGCGGATGCATCTTTCAGTACGAGACATCGGAAGCCCCGCTCATAGTGGCCAGAAGCCACTCGATGCTGAAGTCATAATCGGCATTCGTCCGGCGACAAACTCTCGAAAATGTGCCGAAATCCGGATCTCCCAGGCCGCCGAAAAGCAGCGCGTAATACGAGGCGGCGTTACCGCGATCAACGAGCGTCAGAAAATCGCGCTTGAGACGCGCGTGCCCACGCGTAGCAAAATCGACGCCCATGTGGTGGTCGCAGATCAACACCATGGCGAATGCTCCGATGAAGTAGTCGCCGGCCAACATGGCCGTCAGTCCACCGCTCCTCAGACTCCTCAGCGCCTCCGGTAATGCGCGCATTCCGCCTAAGATCGCGCGCAAGCCCAACGCATCACATGCGGTCTTCGCACCGAGCGTCATGGCACCGTTCGCTGCCCCGATCGCGTTGGTTCGCGGAAATCGCGTCAATAGAACGCGGGCCTTATCGTGGTTGTCACCAAAAGTCCAGGCACGATAGGACCGTTGGTTCAAATTCGCCATCCGTGGTCGGTCCATCCCTTCCCGGCTTCTCACGGCGCGCTGCTGCGAAACCGGCGAGGATGGATCACCGGCAATTCTGATCACCCGCAGTGCATTGTTGCGCTTGACCAAGTACGCCATGAGACGGTAACCGGCACTAGACGCGTCCGCCGTCACGGCGACGATCCAGATTGCGATTTGTTCGCGCTCGTTGTCGATTTCCCTGCGCTGGGCTTCCGTCAGATCGTTACCGGTAACAACGATCGTCGACCGTACGCCGTGCAGCGAGCGCAGTATGCGCGGCGGCGTCCGCTTCTCGTTGACGATCACAATGTAGTCGGGCGCGCTTGGCACGCGAGCCAGCGTCTCGGCCTGACGCCGCATCACCAGATGGTCCGGGCCCGGATATTGCACTTCGAGCCTCAGGGTCAACGTTTTCGCAGCAGCCGCCATGAAACCACTGACAAGCTGCCGTTGCTTTGCGCTGGCCCGCTCAACCGATTCCCCGGGATTGAGAAAGACAAGGCGTGGGGAAGCGCCGGCACACGGCGTTAATCGAGCTCCGATGGCCAAGGTCGAGGCCGCGCCAGCCAGCAGCACGTGCCCTCTCGTCGCGAAATTGTCACATGCCATGGTACGTACCAGAACAATCGTAGGCTCCCCGTTTTCTACCAACTGGCTCCTCGCACGGAGGCCAAGCGTGCTGCAGGCGCGCAAGGATACACGCTAAACTCAAATGTTAAAAAATCGTTTTACAATTCGGGAAGCACAAAGCGTATAACGCACCATACCGGTGCTCGGGCAACACGGCCCTGAGGCAGCGTGCAGCGTTCCGGCACTTTTCTCGACGTATTTATGTTGATTCAAACGGTGATAGCCGACGATCATGCGCTCGTTCGGGGTGGTATCAGGCAGATGTTGGCGACGACGTCCGATATCGTCGTTGTGGCAGAGGCAGGAGACGGCACGGAGTTGTTCGATCGACTGAGTGCGCATGCCGCCGATGTTCTGCTGCTGGACTTCACGATGCGCGGACTGTCGGGCGTGGAACTCATCCGGGCACTGCGCAGCGAGTACCCGATGCTGCGGATCCTGGTCCTGAGCGTTCACAACGATCCGCAAACCGTGACGCACGCGCTACGGGCCGGCGCATCAGGTTATGTGACCAAGTACAGCGATCCTCACGTGTTGATTGACGCAATTCGACGGCTTGCTGCCGGCGGTCGCTTCATCGATCCGCAACTCGTCGAAACCGTCGTTTTCGACGCATCAGCGAGTGCGCCGATGGTCGATGATGTGCTGTCGGCCCGTGAGCGGCAGGTTCTGCAACGCTTTGCGGCCGGCAGCAGCATTAATGAAATCGCTGCTGAATTTTCACTGAGTGCAAAAACAGTCAGCACACACAAAGTCAGATTGATGCAGAAGCTGGGAATACACACCAATGCCGAATTAATTCGTTACGCAATTAAACATAATATTGGAACGAATTAATTGATCCCAGCATATCATTGACAAATAAACGCTCACGGCAATATTTCAAGATCAATAGCAACCGACTTTTTTTCCTACATCCGATCGACCAGATCCTTAATCCATCTCTCTCTCACTCCCAGCCGGTTTCATCTTGACATGTCGCATTAGTGTGGTGCGATGCACGTTAAATCGCTTCGCAACCTGGGATGGCGTGTGGTTCTTCAGCAGTCGCCCAGCTTCGATGCGCTGCACATCGTTCAAGACCTTTGGGCGGCCAATATGGCTACCGCGGTCTCGAGCCGCGGCCATACCAGCTCGGGTGCGCTCACTGATCAATCCCCGCTCGAACTCCGCGAGTGCGGCCAGCATGTGGAACGTGAAACGGCCACTTGGCGATCGAGTATCGATATATTCGGTTAGCGACACGACACGGATTTTTCGCTTGTCGAGTTGCCCCATGATATTGGCTAGATGTCCCAATGAACGGCCGAGACGATCAAGCTTCCAGACGACCAGGGTATCTCCTTCGGCCAATTGCTCCAGTGCACGGTGCAAGCCGGGTCGATCAAATCGCGCCCCGGATATGCCCTTGTCGAAGTGTGTAACATCACACCCGAAGCCGTTCAGTGCGTTCATTTGCATATCGAGATGCTGCTCGTCGGTCGAGACTCGTGCATATCCGATTTTCTTACCGCCAATCTCCATCTCTCCACTCCTAAAACCAAGAATCAATCATCGCTTTCAAGATCGAGCACCCACACAACGTCTCCCCGAACATCGCTGCAGCCTCGGATTTGTTTTTGTTTGGCTAATCAATGATGCAAGGTTATCGCACCCGATAACAATTTCATTGTTAACAATTGAAAAAAATGAAGCAATCCCCCAACATTACATACAATCCGAGATGTAATTAATTTTTATCTTACAGATGAGGTAGGAAAATCCTTAACCGTTTCCAATGAAAATCCTACAATTTGAACCGCGTTATGCTTTAACCCCTCACCGGGAAAAACAGCCATACTTATAGGCAGATTCGAATATTGTTGAATCTACACATCTCCAGTGGAGCAGGACCGCAAGCCGGAGATGGATTACGGCTCTGAGATATGGCATCGACCGTTCGGGTGTGTGCGTCTCGATGACGATGGCGACGTAAATTCGCGCACACGTTGATCCAGATCCAAAACAGTAGACCTCGGTAGTTGGAGGAATTTGCAATGACCAGCGCGTCGACCACGGCACGGGCACGCCATAATGCGCTTGCGGGTGTAGTCGCACTTCCCCGTCACGGCGACGGTCGGTCGTCGAGGCTGCGAGAAAGCACGGGGTTCAGCGACCAAGCGATGGACAACTGGAGGTAGTGCCCCGAAGGCCGCCGACGTGCTGCACTGAATCGCCGAAGAAACGCCAATGGTTCTGCGCCGTCTGGTCGGCGACGGTGGCGCTGCTTGGAAAAAGCGCCCTTATCGCCCTTCTTGTCATCCGGGTACTTATCCAACGGCCCCAGGTGGAAGTGCCGCGTCTGGCCACGGTAATGATCCTGGCCCGGGTGGCGCAATAGGAAGGCATCGACGTACGGGCATCATTCGTGTCCTTCGACGGACATCATGGCATTCGTCGTCGAACACTCCAAGACAGTACTGTCTCGCGCTTACGCGTGAAACCCATCGCGACACCCGGGAGAAGTCCGCGGAGCAACGGAATGGCCGAGAGTTTGCCGAGGCCAGCGGCACGCGCTTCCGCCAGATTGTATCGGTCCGCAAGCGGAAATGTCCTCAAGAAGCTTTTTTTGCATACACTAAGCGTAGCGTCTCGCTCACATCCGACACTGGAGCCGATTACATCGGCCAGGAACTACATTCGCCAAGAACTGCTGGGTGGCGACCGATGCACCGGTCGGTCGCCACCAAATCGTCGCCAGCTTAAAGGCTTCGCAGTCCACATCCGCCTCAATTGAGATAGGTCACTCCATCCTGATGGCTCAGGTGTTGCAGCACGGGATCATCCGCGTGAGCAGCGATGAGATTCATCCCAGCTGGGAAATAGCGGTATCCGAATTCGTCTAGCATACCTGTGATTGCTGCCTGATCGGATTTGATAATTTCGATCGCCAGTATCGGCTTGAGCGTCTGCAGTGTGTGTCGGGCTCCTCGCAGCACGTCGACTTCCATCCCTTCGACGTCGAGCTTGAAGAAATCGACGCGTTCGAGTCCAAGCGAATCGATGCTGATCATCGGCACGCGCGTTCCGTTTGACGGGTCGTACGAAATGCGCTGCCCGATATCTTCGGTGTTCCTTTGCTGGCGCAATTCGAGACTGCCGAAGCTGGCGTGCGCGAAATAGTCCGGTTGTGGAACGATCAATTCGCCGTTGTGCTCGCCCAGAGCGGCAAGCTTCGCGCGTGCATTCAGGCAATTATTGAGAGCGATGTTGCCCACCAGGGCATAGTAGATCACCTCCTGCGCTTCAAAACTGAGCACGCGTCCCCAGCCGTGCATGTGACGAGCCCATTCGATCGTATGCACGCCGATGTTGGCTCCGCCATCGATCGCCACGACACCATCGCCGAAATACTGCTGCCGTCGGCTAAGCAGGGCAAGCGCGAAGGCGACTTCACTCGCGTCATAGCTCGACTGTTGCAGGATCTGCTGTCCGACACCGTAGACGCCTCCGCAGGAGGCGACGTTGTAGTCGTTGCGATTGACAATCATCGTGCCATGATTCGAGGCTGCGAGTATGAAGGCGATGGGGCGATGGGGGAGCGACATGGGACGGTGAGCCATTTCATGAAGTTGTACTGGTTGTCCAGTTCATCAAAGCGTTAGTTTTATCGAACGCTGCGTTTCGCTATCTGGGGCATGCACGGTGAGCAGCGAGATCGCTCGGGCCGGTCGGAGAGAAACCGAGAATCGAGCCATGGCTGCCTGCCTCATCTCGCGAGAAACGAGATGCCGAACAGCACCCCGAGCGCGACACCTACGAGCCGCCCCTGAAGGGCCGCCTTCAATCGGGATGCATCGTAGGTCGGCACCCGCAAGCGCTTCGCCCTGAGCAGCGTCATGACCGACGGCGCAATCAGCACCGCGGTCACCAAGGCCACCCCACCGGCGACAGGCCTCCACCCGTCGGCTGGCAACCGCGTGAGGGACTCGATCGCGTAACCCGCGATCGGCACAGCAGCAGCGCCGCAGACGAGTCCGAGCAGTGCGCCGCGGAACAGCGCATCGGCTTCGTAAGAAATTTCCATGTCATGCAGATCCTGATGAACCGGGTGCGCGACGCCAACGTCTGTGCTACTGGCAGCACGCACCCAGTGAGCGTTAAGAAAGGTTTTCATGCCGCAATTGCCGTTGCAGGGCGGTGCGCACACGTTCGATCACGGGGGCCCAATCTCCTGGCGTCTCCTGACGGAAGAGCCGCGCAGACGGGTACCACGGTGAATCGTCACGACCGTCGAGCCATCGCCAACAACCGTCGAAGCGGCAGAGAATCCAGACGGGCTTCCCGAGCGCGCCGGCGACATGGGCGACGGACGTGTCGGCGGTGATGACGACGTCGAGTGTGGAAATGATGGCCGCGGTGTCGGCGAAGTCGTCCACCTCCGCCATCGGATCGAGTGGGCGCAATCCGGCCGGAATGTCGACCATCTGACTGCGCGCCGCCTCCCCCTTCTGGAGACTCACGAAGGTGGCACCGCGTACGTCCAGTAGCGGCAACAGGGCCGCGGCGCTTAGTGAACGCCGGCGATCGATCGCGCTGGCGCCCGGCATGTCCGGCCGAGGATCGCCCGCCCAGACGAGACC
>NZ_WHNU01000073.1:0-23024 GCF_009362305.1 Burkholderia sp. BE17 | reverse complement strand
TTGCCTGATGACCATAGCGAGTCGGTCCCACCCCTTCCCATCCCGAACAGGACCGTGAAACGACTCTACGCCGATGATAGTGCGGATTCCCGTGTGAAAGTAGGTAATCGTCAGGCTCCCTAAGCCAGAAACCCCCGCCCGACAAGGCGGGGGTTTTTGCATTGGCGCGGCGGAAATGCAGGGCGGTTGGGCAAAAGGGATAGCGTGGTCCATCATCGCATCCCGCCGGCACACGCCAGATCAGCCGTCTTCCTTCCCTCCACCCGTGCCCACCGCGGAATGAAACCGCGGGATTTGATGCGATCGAAATGTCGTCGGCGATTGCGTTCGTCGACGTTCATGTTCAAAACCGGGGCTTGATCGAGAGGGCGGGGAATGAATATCGGCGATGCGTCGCGCGAATCCGGAGTCAGCGCAAAAATGATCCGGTACTACGAGCAGGTCGGCCTTCTTGCGCCGAGCAAGCGTACCGACGCCGGCTACCGGATCTACGGTGCGGACGAAATCCACATCCTGCGCTTCATCCGTCAGGCGCGACGGCTTGGCTTTCTCGTCGAGGATATCCGCAAGCTGCTGATGCTCTGGCAAGACCGCTCCCGCGCCAGCGCCGAGGTGAAGTCGATCGCCCTCGAGCACGTGGCCGAACTTGACAAGCGCATCGCGGAGCTAAGCGACATGCGCGATACGCTGGCCGACCTGGCTGCGCACTGTCATGGTGACGGACGGCCAGATTGCCCGATTTTGGCGCGTCTGGCTGATCCCGTCAGCGAACCAGATTAGTGCATGCACTCAAGGCCAGAAATGGGCGCCCGACTCAACCTCTATAAAAATCAATGAGTTAAGCTGGATGAGTGCGCGTCCATTCCAAATTGGAATGCTTTCCATGCAAGTATTTCACTAGCATCTTGGTGCGGCGTCGCTATAATTCGGGAATACCCTATACGGGAAATCCCTGAATCTCGATTCGCCAGGGGTCCCCCTTCCTTGGAGAACATCATGATCGCCTACATCGTCGAAAAGCTGAGCAACTGGTTCGAATCCGCAGAACGTGAGCGCCGTGAGGCTTACCTCGCCACGTCGTCGGACATCGTCCAGCTCGAGCACCGCATCCGCTCGCTCGAAACCAACGGCTACTCGCTGTAATCGGAGTTACCGTCAGGTGCCGTGTGGCACCGAACGATAAGCAAGCCCCGTGTTGACGGGGCTTTGTTTTTTTGTGCGCCGGATCTGGCGAAATCGACGATGCGGCGCTATGGTATGGACCTGCTTTTCATCGTGAAGGACACGATCATGCGTTTGCGTCTCGATGTGCGTCGCAGCACTCGCGCGCGTCTCGTTCTGGGCGCTGCCGTGCTTGTTCATGGCCTCGCGGCCGGCGCCGCGACTTCGTCCAAACCGCTGATTCTCGATACGCAGCGTGGTATCCAGGACGGCAAGGGCGGGCTGGTGCTGCAGACAGCGCCTTTGTCTTCCGAGCCGATCGTCGAGCCGGCGGGCATGCGGGCTCCGGCCGGGCAAGCGCCGAACACGTCGGTGCCGCTGTTCGTCGCGCCGTATATCAATGTGCCCGGCTGGGGCGTACCGCCGGCCAACCAGCCGAGACTCGCGCCGCGGCCGCAGCCGTAACGGCGGGGCGCCCGGTCAGTTTCCGCGCTGCTCGATCTGACAGCGGGCGCCGCTATCCTGGCCCAGCATCTCGACCAGATAGGGCAGTGCCTCGTTCATGCTCTGCGCGAGCGTATACGGCGGATTCAGGATGAACATCCCGCTGCCGTAGAGGCCCAGTCCGTCAGCAGGCGGATTCGATACCGTCAGCGTCAGGTGCAGCCAATTGTTCGGTTGCAGGCGCTTCAACTGCTCGGGAAAGCGCTGCGATTCCGTCCGCGCGACCTGCGGATACCAGATCGCATAGCAGCCCGTCGCGAAACGCTTCAGACATTCCGTCACGCAGCTTACCGTGCGCGCGTAATCCTTCTTGTCCTCGTAGGACGGGTCGATCAGCACGAGCGCGCGTCGCGGCGGCGGCGGCAGCAGCGCCTTGATGCCTTCGAAGCCGTCGCCGGCGAAGATCATCGCGCGTCGCCCCGCGTCGCGGAAGTTGTGGCGCAGTACGTCGATCTCCGTCGTGTGCATTTCGAACAGGCGCATCCGGTCCTGTTCGCGCATCGATCGCCATGCGATATAAGGGGAGCCGGGGTAGAAGCGCAGTTCACCGTCGTCGTTCAGTGCGCGTACTTCGTCCACGTAATCGCCCAGCGCTTCCGGCAGGTTCTTGTCGTTCCACAGCCGGCCGATGCCGGTGTCGAATTCCGCCGTCTTTGCCGCGTAGCCGTCGCGTAGTGAGTACACGCCGGCCCCGGCATGCGTGTCGATGTACCAGTACGACTTATCTTTCTTGTTCAGGTAGCGCAGCAGTTGGACGACGACGGCGTGCTTGAGCACGTCCGCGTGGTTGCCTGCGTGAAAACCGTGACGATAACTGAGCATGGCGGGCTGCCTGAAACAGAAGGTGAATCGATGAAAGCGGTCGATCGTGCGCGGCCGTCAGGCCGGCGCCGATGCGGTCGCGTATTGTACGCGAGTGGCCGTGAGTCGCCTTACTCGTATGCGTCGCCGACCGCCTCCTCGATGCGCTGCTTCACATCCGGCGTCAGCTTCGCGGCGACGTCGAGCGCGCGCATGTTCTCGCCGATCTGCTCGATTCGCGATGCGCCGGTGATCACCGAACTTACGTGCGGATTCGCGAGCACCCAAGCGATCGCGAGCTGGCCGGTGCTGCAGCCGAGGTCGGCCGCGATCCCGCCGAGCCGTTCGACGATATCGTTGCTGGCCTGATCGGTCAGGCGGTCGCGCATCCAGTCGTAACCCTGTAACTGCGCGCGGCTGCCCGGCGGCACGCCGTTGCGGTACTTGCCGGTGAGCAGGCCCGAGGCCAACGGGCTCCAGGTCGTGAGGCCTAGGCCGTAGTCGTCGTAGAGCCGCGCATATTCCCGTTCGACCCGCGTGCGGTGGAACAGGTTGTACTGGGGTTGCTCGACGACCGGCTTGTGCAGGTGATGCCGTTCGGCGATCTCGCACGCGGCGCGGATCTCGTCGGCGCTCCATTCCGACGTGCCCCAGTACAGCGCCTTGCCGCGCACGATCATGTCGCTCATCGCCCAGACGGTTTCCTCGATCGGTGTGTTCGGGTCGGGGCGATGGCAATAGACGAGGTCGACATAGTCGAGCTGCAGCCGGCGCAGCGAGCCGTCGATTGCGTTCAGCAGGTATTTCCGGTTCAGCGTGTGATACTGGTTCGGCGCTTCCGCGAGCCCCCAGAAGAACTTCGTGGACACGATATAGCTGATGCGCGGCCAGTCGAGCGACTTGAGCGCGTGGCCCATGATTTCCTCGGATTTGCCGCCGGCATACACCTCGGCGTTGTCGAAGAAATTGACACCCGCGTCGCGGGCCGCGGCGAGGCATTCGCGTGCGACCCGCTGGTCGACCTGGTTGCCGTATGTGACCCACGAGCCGAGCGAGAGCTCGCTGATCTGCAGGCCGGAACGGCCTAGCCGTCGATAGTGCATGCGAATCTCCTGCGTGACAGAACCGACCTTAAGCTTAGACGTTTTGCGCGCGAACGGTGGGGCCGATCGTGCACAATGACGGCTGGCCCGCCGGTACGGTCGCGCGATGAAGCGGATGTGGCGGGCGCGTGTTTTATCGATCCGACAACGGGAGGAGACGGACATGGCAGCAGACCTGAATGGCAAGACCGCAGTCGTCACGGGCGCCGCGAGCGGCATCGGCAAGGAAATCGCACTCGAGCTCGCGAAAGCGGGCGCGGCCGTCGCGATCGCCGACCTGAACCAGGACGGCGCGAATGCGGTCGCCGACGAGATCAACAAGGCAGGCGGCAAGGCAATCGGCGTCGCGATGGACGTGACGAACGAGGAAGCCGTGAACAGCGGCATCGACAAGGTCGCCGAAACGTTCGGCTCGGTCGATATCCTCGTGTCGAACGCGGGCATCCAGATCGTCAACCCGATCGAGAACTACTCGTTCTCCGACTGGAAGAAGATGCAGGCGATCCACGTCGACGGCGCGTTCCTGACGACGAAGGCCGCGCTCAAGCACATGTACAAGGACGATCGCGGCGGCGTCGTGATCTACATGGGTTCGGTGCACTCGCACGAAGCGTCGCCGCTGAAATCGGCGTACGTGACGGCCAAGCACGGGCTGCTCGGCCTCGCACGCGTGCTCGCGAAGGAAGGCGCGAAGCACAACGTGCGCTCGCACGTCGTGTGTCCGGGCTTCGTGCGCACGCCGCTGGTCGACAAGCAGATTCCGGAGCAGGCGAAGGAGCTCGGGATCAGCGAAGAGGAAGTGGTGAAGAAGGTGATGCTCGGCAACACGGTCGACGGTGTGTTCACGACGGTGCAGGACGTCGCGCAGACGGTGCTGTTCCTGTCGGCGTTCCCGAGCGCCGCGTTGACGGGCCAGTCGGTCGTCGTCAGCCACGGCTGGTTCATGCAGTAACGCGTGCGCGGGGGGCGTAGCCGCCCGCCGCGTCGACCGCACAAAAAACGCGCTCCGGAGAGCGCGTTTTTCATTTCGGCAGGGCGCGGCGGGGCCGGTGACGGCTGCCGCCGGCCGCGGTGCCGAGTTACTTCAGCACGGCTGCGATTGCATGGGCGACCGTGTCGAGGTTGCGCGTATTCAGCGCTGCGACGCAGATCCGGCCCGTGCCGACCGCATAGATGCCGAACTCGTCGCGCAGGCGATCGACTTGCGCCGAAGTCAGGCCCGAGTAAGAGAACATCCCGCGCTGCGCGTTGATGAAGCTGAAGTCGCGATCGACGCCGCTTGCCTTCAGGCGCTCGACGAGACCGTTGCGCATCGCACGGATGCGATCGCGCATTTCACCGAGTTCCTGCACCCACGAAGCGTGCAGTTCCGGCGATGCGAGCACCGCCGCGACGACCGCGCCGCCATGGGTCGGCGGGTTCGAGTAGTTCGTGCGGATCACGCGCTTCAGTTGCGACAGCACGCGCGTGGCTTCTTCCTTGCTCGACGTGATGATCGACAGCGCGCCGACGCGCTCGCCGTAGAGCGAGAACGACTTCGAGAACGACGACGACACGAACGCGTTCAGGTCGGCCGCGGCAAACAGGCGCACGGCGGCCGCATCGGCCTCGATGTTCTCGCCGAAGCCCTGGTAGGCCATGTCGAGGAATGGCACGAGGTTGCGCGCCTTCACGACGTCGACGACTTGTTGCCATTGCGCTTCGGTCAGGTCCACGCCAGTCGGGTTGTGGCAGCACGCGTGCAGCACGACGACCGTGCCTGCCGCATAGCCGTTCAGTGCCGACAGCATGCCTTCGAAGTTCACGCCGTTGGTGGCGGCGTCGTAATACGGGTACGCGACGACTTCGAAGCCGGCCGCCTCGAACAGCGCACGGTGGTTTTCCCAGCTCGGATCGCTGATCGCGACCTTCACGTTCGGATTCACGGTGCGCAGGAAATCGGCGCCGATCTTCAGCGCACCCGTGCCGCCCAGCGCCTGGGCCGTGACCACGCGGCCTGCCGCGATCAGCGGCGAATCGTTGCCGAGCAGCAGCTTTTGCACGGCCGCATCGTAGGCGGCAATCCCGTCGATCGGCAGGTAGCCGCGCGGCAGGCCAGCTTCGACACGCACCTTCTCTGCTTCGCGAACCGCGCGCAGCAGCGGGATCTTGCCTTCTTCGTTCGTGTACACGCCGACGCCGAGGTTGACCTTGGTCGGACGCGCATCGGCGTTGAAGGCTTCGTTCAGGCCCAGGATCGGGTCGCGGGGAGCAAGCTGGACAGCGGAGAAGAGCGACATGATGATTCGGCAGTAGTGAAAAGAGGGTCAGGCTTTCAGCCGGCGGGGCGGGCGCAGCGAACCGCGCGCCAACGGGCGCGACGCCAGAAAGCGCAGCAGCCTGACATTGTAGCGAATTCGCGCTGGCGGGGGCGCGCGATTCGGCGGCGAATCGCGATTTCGGGCGGCCGTCGCGCGTCAGGAGCCGACAGCAGTTCGCGCGGCCGCGAAGCGCTAGAATGCTTTCTTTGCCCTCGCTCCAGCCGCATTCCATGTCCGAACATCATGCCGAAGCCGGCGACGCGCTCGACGAATCCAAATTCGTCACCTTCGAAGGGTCGCCGTTCCAGCTGTATCAACCGTATCCGCCCGCAGGCGACCAGCCGACCGCGATCGACACGCTCGTCGAAGGCATCGGCGACGGCCTTGCCTTCCAGACGCTGCTCGGCGTGACGGGGTCGGGCAAGACCTTCACGATGGCGAACACGATCGCGCGGCTCGGCCGCCCGGCAATCGTGTTCGCGCCGAACAAGACGCTCGCGGCACAGCTCTATGCCGAGTTCCGCGAGTTCTTCCCGCGCAACGCGGTCGAGTACTTCGTCTCGTACTACGACTACTACCAGCCTGAGGCCTACGTGCCGCAGCGCGACCTGTTCATCGAGAAGGATTCGTCGATCAACGAGCACATCGAGCAGATGCGGCTGTCGGCGACGAAGAGCCTGATGGAGCGCCGCGACGTGGTGATCGTCGCGACGGTGTCGGCGATCTACGGTATCGGCAACCCGTCCGAATACCACCAGATGATCCTGACGCTGCGCACCGGCGACAAGCTCGGCCAGCGCGACGTGATCGCGCGGCTGATCGCGATGCAATACACGCGCAACGAGCAGGATTTCCAGCGCGGCACGTTCCGCGTGCGCGGCGACACGATCGACATCTTCCCGGCCGAACACGCGGAAATGGCCGTGCGCGTCGAACTGTTCGACGACGAAGTCGAGACGCTGCACCTGTTCGACCCGCTGACCGGGCGCGTGCGGCAGAAGATTCCGCGCTTCACCGTGTATCCGTCGTCGCACTACGTGACGCCGCGCGACACCGTGATGCGCGCGGTCGAGACGATCAAGGACGAATTGCGCGAACGCCTCGAGTTCTTCCACAGCGACGGCAAGCTCGTCGAGGCGCAGCGCCTTGAGCAGCGCACGCGCTTCGATCTCGAGATGCTGCAGGAGCTCGGCTTCTGCAAGGGCATCGAGAACTATTCGCGGCATTTCTCGGGCGCGGCGCCCGGCGAGCCGCCGCCGACGCTCGTCGACTACCTGCCGCCCGATGCGCTGATGCTGCTCGATGAGTCGCACGTGCTGATCGGCCAGTTGAACGGCATGTACAACGGCGACCGCGCGCGCAAGGAAAACCTCGTCAACTACGGGTTTCGCCTGCCGTCGGCGCTCGACAACCGGCCGCTCAAGTTCCCCGAGTTCGAACGCAAGATGCGTCAGGTCGTGTTCGTGTCGGCCACGCCGGCCGACTACGAGAAGCGCGTGACGGGGCAGGTCGCCGAGCAGGTCGTGCGGCCGACGGGGCTCGTCGATCCGGAAATCGAAGTGCGGCCGGCGAGCTCGCAGGTCGACGACGTGCTGACCGAGATCAACGCGCGCGTGAAGGCCGGCGAGCGCGTGCTGATCACCGTGCTGACGAAGCGCATGGCCGAACAGCTCACCGAGTTTCTGGCCGACCATGGCGTCAAGGTGCGCTATCTGCACAGCGACATCGATACGGTCGAGCGGGTCGAGATCATCCGCGACCTGCGGCTCGGCACGTTCGACGTGCTGGTCGGGATCAACCTGCTGCGCGAGGGCCTCGACATTCCGGAAGTGTCGCTCGTCGCGATCCTCGATGCGGACAAGGAAGGCTTCCTGCGTGCCGAACGCTCGCTGATCCAGACGATCGGCCGCGCAGCACGGAACGTGAACGGCAAGGCGATTCTCTACGCCGACACGATGACCGAGTCGATGAAGCGAGCGATCGGCGAAACCGAGCGCCGCCGCGCGAAGCAGATCGCGCACAACGAGAAAATGGGCATTACGCCGCGCGGCGTCGTGAAGCGCATCAAGGACATCATCGACGGCGTCTACAACGCGGACGAGGCGCGCGCGGAGCTGAAGGAAGCGCAGCAGCGCGCGAAATTCGAGGACATGTCGGAAAAGCAGCTCGCGAAGGAAATCAAGCGTCTCGAGAAGCAGATGTCCGACTACGCGAAGAACCTCGAATTCGAGAAGGCCGCGGCGACGCGCGACCAGCTTGCGCTGCTGCGCGAGCGTGTGTTCGGTGCGAACGTCGGCGACCACGTCAACGGCGGCCGGTAAGTCTTTCCGAACGTCACCAGAACCTGTCAGTAACCGGTCTGTAAGCCTTGTCGGATCAGGGGTTTACGCGGTATCCGGTTTGTTCCGAAACAGGTTCGGTGCTAAACTCCACAATTATTGAGAATTGTTCGCATTAACGTTCTTCATTGCGTTAGTGTTTTCAGCGAGCCGCCCCGGCGGCGGCCTGCATGTCGTCAAGATAGTCAGACAAATAACAAGGAGTGTCCATGTTGGGTTCTTCGTTCATCCGCACGACGGTTGCGGTAGCAGCGGCGCTTGCCGCGATGTCGGCCTCGGCTGCCGAATATCCGATCGGCAAGCAGCAGATCCAGGGCGGCATGGAAATCGGCGCGGTGTACCTGCAGCCGATCACGATGGATCCGGAAGGGATGATGCGCAAGGCGTCGGATTCCGACATCCACCTCGAGGCCGACATCCATGCGGTCAAGAACAACCCGACGGGTTTCGCCGAAGGCGACTGGATGCCGTACCTGCAGGTCACGTACAAGCTGACGAAGCAGGGCGACACGAAGTGGAAGTCCGAAGGCGACCTGATGGGCATGGTCGCGAGCGACGGTCCGCACTATGGCGACAATGTGAAGCTGAACGGCCCGGGCAAGTACCACCTGACGATGGTCGTCAAGCCGCCGATGCAGTCGGGCCACATGGCGTTCGGCCGTCACGTCGACAAGGAAACGGGCGTGGGCGCATGGTTCAAGCCCGTTACGCTCGAGTACGACTTCCCGTTCGCCGGTATCGGCAAGAAGGGCGGTTACTGATCGGCGGCATCACGAACGGCGCGCATCCGCGCGCCGTCGGCGTAGAGAACCCAGAATGAAAATTCCCCAGAAAATCATCGCCGCAGCCGCTGCGTTGTGGCTTGCCGGCGCGGCGCACGCCGCCGATCTGCCGACGTTCAAGCTCGAGATGGCGGATGGCAAGCTGAATCCCGCCCGCATCGAAGTGCCGGCCGGCCAGCGTTTCAAGATCGAGATCAAGAACACCGGCAAGGGCGCCGCCGAATTCGAGAGCGTGCAACTGCGCAAGGAGAAGGTGCTTGCGCCTGGTGCCGATTCGTTCGTGGTCGTCGCTCCGCTGTCGCCGGGCGAATACAAGTTTTTCGACGATTTCCACCAGCAGGCGCAGGGCGTGATCGTCGCGAAGTAACGCGTTTTATCTGCGTGCGGGCACGCTATATCCGTTGCCCCGCGCGTCAGGAGGTATCGATGGGTCAGATCTTGTTCATCGTCTGGCGAGAGAGCGTCGAAGCGCTGCTCGTTGTCGGCATTCTCTATGCATGGCTGAAAAACGGCGACGACGACGCACGCCGCGGTCTGCCTTTTCTGTGGGCCGGGGTCGGTGTCGGCTTGCTGATGGCGGTCGGCCTTGGCGCCGCGCTGGTCGGTTTCACCGAAGTGCTGTCCGGCGATGCGCAGGACTACTTCCAGACTGCGATGGTGCTGATCGCATGCGTGCTGATCGTGCAGATGGTGCTGTGGATGCGCCGGCACGGGCGCACGCTGATGCGTGACATGGAGCAATCGCTGCAGCAGAGCACGCGCGATTCGAACTGGTGGGGCGTTGCCGTGCTGGTCGCGCTTGCGATCGCGCGCGAAGGCAGCGAAACGGTGATCTTCCTGTACGGTCTCGGGTTCGGCCAGTCGGGCCACGTCGACGGCAACCAGATGCTCGCGGTCGCGATCGGCCTCGGTCTCGCGTTCTTCACGTTCTATCTGTTGCAGCTCGGCGGCAAGTACTTCTCGTGGCGGCATTTCTTCCGCGTCACCGAAGTGATGCTGCTGTTCCTCGGCGCGGGCCTGTTCCAGACCGGCGTCGACAAGCTGATCGACAAGGAAATCCTGCCGCTCGGCATTTCGCAGGTGTGGGACACGTCCGCGATCCTCGATGATTCGGGCACGTTCGGTTCGCTGGTCGCGACGCTGACCGGCTATCGCGCGCACCCGGCACTTACCAACCTGGTCGCCTATGCGGTGTATTGGGCGGTTGTCTGGCTGCTGATGAAGCGCGCGGGCCGTCGTCCGGCCGTTGCAGCAGGCCGCGCGGCATGAGCGTTGTCGCCGCAGCCAAGCCCGGCTGGCTCGCGCAGGCCGGCCAGTGGATGCAGCGCCACGGTGCGCTGATCCGCGGCATCCAGTGGGTCGTCGTCGCCGTCTACGCGTTCCTGATCATCGTGCCGGCGGTGTTGCCGCTGCCGGACGATTCCGCGCATCTGTGGAACAACCTCACGCTGATCGCGCAATTCGCGTTCTGGGGCATCTGGTGGCCGTTCGTGCTGCTGTCGATGGTGATGCTCGGCCGCGTCTGGTGCGGCGTGCTGTGCCCGGAAGGTGCACTCACCGAATACGCGAGCAAGTTCGGCCGCGGCGGCCCGATTCCGCGCTGGATCCGGTGGGGCGGCTGGCCGTTCGTTGCGTTCGGGATCACGACGATCTACGGGCAGATGGTGAGCGTGTACCAGTACCCGCTCGCGGTGCTGTTCGTGCTCGGCGGCTCGACCGTCGGCGCGATCGTGATCGGCGTGCTGTACGGCCGCGAGAAGCGCGTGTGGTGCAAGTACCTGTGTCCGGTCAACGGCGTGTTCGGGCTGCTCGCGCGGCTTGCGCCAATGCGCTACAAGGTCGACGAGGACGCGTGGCGCCGTTCGTACAAGAATGGCGAGCACGGTCATCGCGTGATTCCGATCAACTGCGCGCCGCTCGTGCCGTTGCGCAACATGAAGGGCGCCGCGGCGTGCCATATGTGCGGCCGCTGCAGCGGGCATCGCGATGCGATCTCGCTGTCGCTGCGCTCGCCGTCCGACGAGGTCGTGAACCTCGGCGCGCAGCAGGCGAGCGCGTGGGACACCGCACTGATCCTGTACGGCCTGCTCGGTGTCGCGATCGGCGCGTTCCACTGGACCGTCAGCCCGTGGTTCGTGCAGATCAAGCAATGGCTCGCGGGCTGGCTGATCGACCGTGACATCACGTGGCCGCTCGAAACCAATGCGCCGTGGTTCCTGCTCACGCATTATCCGGATCGCAACGACGTGTTCTCCTGGCTCGACGGCGGCCTGATCGTCAGCTACATCGTCGGCACGGGGCTCGTGTACGGTACGGCGCTGCTGGTGCTGCTGGCAGGCGCCACGCTGATGCTCGGCCGCTTCGATCGCGTGCGGCTGCATCACCTCGCGCAGGCGCTGATTCCGATCGCGGGCGCGGGTGTGTTCCTCGGGCTGTCGGCAACGACGTTGTCGTTGCTGCGCGCCGAGCATGTGCCGCTCGGCTGGGCGACCGATGTGCGCATCGCGATCCTGGTCGGCGCCAACGCGTGGAGTGCGTGGCTCGCGTGGAAGGTGACGGGGCGCTATGCGGCCTGGCCGCGCCGGCTTGCGGCATTCGCGTGGTTCGCCGTCGGGCTTGCCGTCGTCGACAGCGCATGGTGGTTGATGTTCTGGGGTTTCTGAAGCGGCTCGTGTGCCGCTTCGGATGCGGTGCGAAGCCGCGAGGAAACAAGCGCGGTTCAGCTTCCGGTGGGCATTGAGCGGCAACGAATGCGGGCGACCTGCTTTACGCATTGGCCGCTCAAACAAAAAAGCGACACGTCGAAGGACGTGTCGCTTTTTTCTTCCTTGTGCGAGAACCAAAAAAAGTGGCTTGGCTTGCTGCAACGGCTGCTTGAGTGTGTTTGCACGAAGGGGTCTAGATCTCGCGTGCAAGCCGTTACGCTGGCTAATGCCCAACACCTCTCAGGGAGGTGGTCCCCACAATACTCGGTCGTTACTTCGTCAGGATCAGTTTGCCGAGCCGTGTGGCACGCAACTGATAGGTCTCTCCGTTATGCGCGATGCTGATGTGGCTGTGGCCTTGCAGCAGCGCATCGCTGCTGACGACCCGCGTGCCTGCATCGCGGTTGCCGGCGGGCTTCGCCGGCGTCGTGACCGCTGCCGTCTTCTGACGGCTGCTGCCTGTGGTGCCGGTCGGGCGGCGCAAGGTCAGCGTGGTCGGGCGCATGGTGTCGGTCATTCGGTTGATCGGTGACTGTCGATACGATGGAATGAATTCTAAATGATAACTATTCCCATTTACAAAAACTCTTTATCGATCGAGACGGCGGGCTTGATAGCTTGAATCAAAGGGCGGCCCGCAGGCCGCCACCGTGCTCAGTGCAGCGGATCGGGGTCCTTGCGGCCCTGCGCGTATTCGCGGATCAGGCGGACCGTGTCGATATCCGACGTGCGATACGCTTCCTTGACGATCCCGTGCGTCTGCCGGGCATCTTCGCTGTCGTCGGTGACGGTCAGCGTCGTGCGGTATTCGAAACGCAGGAACAACTGGTGGTCGTCGTCGCGTTCCTCGATCGTCATCGTCAGCGACCCGCCGATCTCGCCATCGGCCGCACGGATGTCGTAGCGGACCTGCTGGTTCGGCGTGAACGTGACGTGGTCGCGTACGGTCGCGTGGCCGTAGTGCAGTTCACGTTCGAGCGTCGTTTCCGTGCGTTCGTGGACGACACAGCTATCGAGGCCGAGCACGAACAGTTGCGGCTGCTCGGCACGCAGCACGAGGCCTTCCCAGAGCTGGTCGCGGGTGAGGGCAGGCACGGCCGGATCGTCGGAGTTGATCTGGATCAGGTGTTCGAAGTTCAAGGGGACAGATTCCTTCTGGTGGTGGGCGGCCACATGGTTCAAGAAGTTATTGTGACGCAAAACCATCCGTTTCGCGGCACCTGCCGCCCCGGATCAGGCGTCAGGCCTCGATGCGGCCCATGCGGCCGGTCTGGTAGTCGACAACGGCCTGCCGGATCTCTTCCTCGGTATTCATCACGAACGGGCCGTAGCGGACGATCGGCTCGTTGAGCGGCACGCCGCCGATCAGCAGCAGGTCGAGCGGCGTGTCGCCGGCGGCGAACGTGACCGTGTCGCCGTCGTCGCCGTACACGATCATGTGCCGTGCGTCGACAGCCTGCCTGTCAGGCCCGTAGAGGCCCGTGCCGTCGATCGGATAGGCAAACACGCGATAGCCGGCCGGCACGGGTTGCGTGACCGTTGCACCGGGTTCCAGCGTGAAATGCTGGTAGAGGATCGGCGTGCGTGTCTCGATCGCGGCCCGGACGCCGAACGCTTCACCGGCGATGACGCGCACGCGTGCGCGGCCGTCCGGCGACGTCGCGCTCGGAATGCGGTCGGCCGGGATCTCCTGGTAGCGCGGCGCGATCAGCTTGTCGCGGCGCGGCAGGTTGACCCATAGCTGGAAGCCGTGGGAGCGGCCGCCCGCCTGCGCGAACGCCGGATCCGGCATCTCGCTGTGCACGACGCCGGCGCCGGCTGTCATCCATTGCACGTCGCCGGGGCCGAGCGTGCCATCATGGCCGGACGAGTCGCGATGGCAGAAGCGTCCGTCGAGTGCGTAGGTCACGGTCTCGAAGCCGCGATGCGGATGGTCGGGAGCACCCACGGCTTCGCCGGGGGCATAGTCGACGGGGCCCATTTCGTCGAGCAGCAGGAACGGATCGAAGTCCATCAGCAGTCGGGTCGGGAACGGGCGGTGAACCACGAAGCCGCCGCCTTCGGTGGTGCGAAGCGCGGGGTACGTGCGGTCAAGCGAGCGAGCGGTCGTCATGCGGAAGCCCTCGAAATCGTCGGAATAGCGTTATTTTTGAAACACAGCGCTATTATATTGAGCGTTTTACCGTTCGATTTGCGACGGTTCGCAATGGATTGTTCTGAAATTGGAACGATGACATGAATCTCGATGCACATAACCTGAACGACCTGATGTACTTTTCGCAGGTCGTCGAACATGGCGGTTTCTCGGCTGCGGAGCGCGTGCTGGGCATCTCGAAATCGCGCCTGTCGCGGCGCCTGACCGAGCTCGAGGCGGCGCTCGGCGTGCGCCTGCTGCAGCGCTCGACGCGCAAGCTCGCGCTGACCGAGGCAGGGGAACTGTTCTACCAGCATTGCCAGGCGATGCTCGCCGAAGCGCAGGCTGCGATGAACGCGGTGCAGCAGTTGCGCGCGTCGCCGCGCGGCTCGGTGCGTGTCAGCGTGCCTGTCACGCTGTCGCAGACGATGCTGTCTCGCATCCTGCCCGAATTCCTGCGCCGTTATCCCGAGGTGAAGGTGCACGTCCGCGTGACGAACCGTGTGATCGACCTGTTCGAGGATTCGATCGACGTCGCGCTGCGCGTGCGCTCGGAGCCGCCGCAGAACGCCAACATCGTCGTGCGGCCGCTGTGGCGCACCGAACAGATGCTGGTCGGCGCGCCGAGCCTGCTGAGCCAGAATGCGCCGCCGCTGGTGCCGGACGACCTGACTTATTTCGAGACGCTCGATACGCCGAGCGTCGACGGGCGGCATGTGTTCAACCTGATCGCGCCGGACGGTACGCGTCATGTGCACGAGCACGACCCGCGGCTCGTGACGGCCGACCTGATGACGATCCGCGAGGCCGTGCTCGATGGCCTCGGCATCGCGGCGCTGCCGGAGATGATGTACGGCAACGCGCTGCGCGCGGGCCAACTGTCGCCCGTGATGCCGGGCTGGACGCTGCCGGTGCCGCAACTGTATGCGGTATTCGTGTCGCGGCAGGGGATGCCGCCCGCGGTGCGTGCGTTCGTCGACTACCTGGTCGAGAAGCTCGATCACGGCGCCTACAAGGAGCCGGGTTGCCCCGAGCGCGCGAAGAAGGAAGCGGCGGCCGATGCTTCGGCGACCTGAACACGACGCGCACGACGAGGCAAATTTGTTTTGTCATTGAAGCGTCGCCGGCAATCGCAAGTTTCAATCGCCGGAACCTTGAATGCGCGGGCGGGCGGGCCTATATTGGAATCCCATTTCGTGAAGGAAGTTTCTGAGCGAAATCAGGTGGCCGCATATATTGCGAGCCAGATAGGGCAGAACGCGCAGTCCGTGCAGACCACGGTAGCCGCATTTGCGTTGCTCGAGGCGCAACCGATACCGCCGAAGAGCCCGCAGCCCGAAGGCGCCCGCGTGCGCATGAAAAAAGGCCTTCATCTGGCGATGAAGGCCTTTTACTTTGGGGACGCCCGGTTGGGGACGCCCGGTTAGGGGCGGCCGGCGATGTGCACCCCCCCGCGAGGTGCGAAACGCGCCTGCGTTACTTCGCTTTCGCGCGCGGCTCCGTCACGAAACCGAGCTTCGTCAGGCCGCCGGCCTGCGCATCCGACATCACTTCGGCCACATGTTCGTATGCAACCTTGCGGTCCGCACGCAGGTGCAACTCCGGTTGCGGCGTGCGTTTCGCGGCTTCCGCAATACGCGCCTGCAACTGTTCGCGCGTGACCGTGTGGTCGTCCCACAGGATCGTTCCGTCGCCCTGGATCGCGACGTCGACCGTCTGCGGTTTTTCGTCGACGGGCTGGCTGCTGGCGTGCGGCAGGTCGATCTTCACCGCATGCTGCATCGCCGGGATCGTCACGAGGAAAATGATCAGGAGTACGAGCATGACGTCGACGAGCGGCGTCATGTTGATCTCGCTCATCACGGCATCGTCGTCATCGTCGCTGAAACCGGTGTTCATTGCCATGGTTCACTCCTTCTCAGCTGGCGCGTGTCGCGAGACGCAGGCCGTCGCGCGTCGACGACGATGCGAGGCTCGCGCCCGTCACGAAGTACGCGTGCAGGCCGTGCGCGAAGCGGCGCAGCTTGCTGACGACACCCTTGTTCGCACGGGTCAGTGCGTTGTAGCCGAGCACGGCCGGGATCGCGACGAACAGGCCGAAGGCCGTCATGATCAGCGATTCGCCGACCGGGCCCGCGACCTGGTCGATCGACGTCTGGCCGGTCGCGCCGATCACGAGCAGCGCGTGGTAGATCCCCCAGACCGTGCCGAACAGGCCGACGAACGGCGCCGTGCTGCCGATCGACGCGAGGATCGCGAGACCGCTCTGCATGCGCGAGATGCCTTCGTCCATCGTGTCCTTCAGGCAGCGCGTGACCCAGTCGGACACGTCCATGCGGTCGTGCAGGTGCGGTTGCGTCTGGTGGTGGTGATCGGCGGCTTCCTTGCCCGACAGCGCGAGCGCGAGGAACGGGTTGTCGTTCGGCGTCGATGCGGCGAGGCCGAGCTTCTTGACGCCGTCGTCGAAATCGTCCGAATGCCAGAACGCTTGTTCGGCGTTCTTCGTGAGACGGTTCAGGCGAATCACGTTCCAGCCCTTGACGACGATCACGATCCACGACAGGACCGACATCACGAGCAGCGTGATTGCAATGGCGCGCGTGACGAAATCACCTTGCGCCCAGACGTGCGCGATACCGTAGCTTTGCATTTTTTGTTTCCTTTGAATCTACCGAATGAGACGGATTAATCGTCGAGCGTGAAGTTGAAGGGCAGCGTATGGGCGGCACGGATCGCCTGGCCGTTCTCGATATACGGCGGACAGGTGCTGGCGCGCGTCGCATCGAGTGCGGCTTCGTCGAGACGCGGGTAGCCGCTGCTCTTCTGCAACTGGACGCTCTCGATCTTGCCCGTCACGCCGATGATGAAGTGAACATAGGCCGTGCCCGTTTCGCCGCGGCGACGCGACATCGACGGATAGGTGGGCTTCACGAAATTACAGGTGAGTGCAGAAACGTTCTTCGGCGCGCTGACCTGCATCGTTTCGCGAGCCGGGCCGGGCGTGGCGACCGGCGCAGCAGGAGCAGGCGCGGCGGGCGCAGGTGTCGGATCGGCGGCTGCCGGCACGGGTGTCGGCGACGGCGATTGCGCGACCGGCTGTGGCGTCGGCTTGACCGCTTTCTGCACCGGCTTCGGCTCGACCTTCGGCTTCACGCGCGGCGTGGGCTTCGGCGGTGCGGGCTGCGCGGCCGATTGGACCGCGACCGGCTGCGCAGCAGGCGCAGGCGGGATGAGCTGCGCGGTGATCGACTGGACCTCGATCTCCTTCGGAGGCGGCGCGTTGCGATGGAGCCAGGCGGCCGTCAGCATGACCGCGTGTGCGGCAAGCACACCGACCGCGACGACGATCACTCGGGGATTCATACGTGGTGCAGCCGGCAAGACGCCGGCAGGAGCGGAATGCGAAGCCTGCATGTTAGCTTGAAAGAACGATGTCGCACCCGGGGCGCGGCGGGTGAATCGGCATCACTTGCGGAAGATCAGCAGCGAGATGCAAACGGTGGTCACGAATCCGATCAGCAATTCCATCACAGGCTCCTTGGCAGGTAAGCCGCTGGCTCGCGCAGACGGTGGCTTGCTGACGGTCAAAACAAAAAATGCGGCCGGGGCCGCATGTGCACACTCGGCGCCGGTCAGGCGGCCTTGCGTTCGTAGAACGTGACCGGGATCGGGTGAGCGTGATGCTCGACACCGCACCGGCTCGCGCAGACGCCTTGCTCGGCCATGAGGTCGCGTACGGACTCCTCGCACTTGCCGCAGCACGTGGCCACGCCGAGCTCGAACTGGAGTTCATCGAAAGAGTTCATGC
This sequence comes from Burkholderia sp. BE17, assembly GCF_009362305.1. Classification (NCBI taxonomy): domain Bacteria; kingdom Pseudomonadati; phylum Pseudomonadota; class Betaproteobacteria; order Burkholderiales; family Burkholderiaceae; genus Burkholderia; species Burkholderia sp. BE17. Next base: position 5,387 of record NZ_WHNU01000073.1, on the reverse strand, counting down.
CTTCAGCGAGGGACGCGCGAATCTTGCGATCGGAAACAGACTTGCACACGCAGACGATCATGATGAGTTGCGATAGCTAACGGTAATGCGAATTATTATCATTAATTTTGCGAACGTTGACAAGCCTGGGTCGGGCTTTTTTTAAGGTCATCGGACCCTTGAAACGATGCGGGCGGCGGAGCCGCGTCGGGGGAGGGCGTGCCGGCCTGCGTCAGGCAGTCGCGCAGGCGCGTGCGTTCGGCGAGGAAATGGTGACGGATTCGACTGGCGCATCGAGGCCGAGCAGCGTCGATGCGAGCGCCTGCAATTGCCGGCCGTCGCCGGTCGAGCAGAAGCGGGGCGACGCGACGGGCGTGCCGTCGGGCGCACGCAGGCCGTGCTGGTCGAGCACGCGCGCGAGCTGGAGCGCAATCGCGTCGCTCGTGTCGATGATCGCCATGCGTTCGCCGACAATGTCACGAATCGTTGCGGTGAGAAACGGGTAGTGCGTGCAGCCAAGGACGACCGTATCGGCACCGTCGTCCAGCATCGGTTGCAGATAGCTGTCGAGCAGCGCGCGCAGTGCGGGCGAGCCCGTGTCGCCGCTCTCGATTGCCTGCACGAGCCCGTGGCCCGGCTGGCAGATGAAGCGGCAACCGGCGCCATGACGTTCGAGCAGCGCCTGGAATCGGGCGCTGCGCAGCGTCGCCTGGGTGGCGAGCACGCCGGCGACGCCGCTCGTGGACTGCTGGACGGCCGGTTTGATGCCCGGCTCGACGCCGACGAGCGGGATCGCGAGATGCTCGCGTACCGCCGCGATCGATTGGGCGGTTGCCGTATTGCAGGCGACGACGAGTGCTTTCGCGCCCTGCCGGACAAACCATTCGCCGATCGCGAGCGTGCGCTCGGTGATGAATGCGTCGTCGCGTTCGCCGTACGGGATGTAGCGCGTATCGGCCGTATAGATGAACGACTCGCCGGGCAGGCGCGCGCGCACGGCGCGCAGCACCGACAGGCCGCCGAGCCCCGAATCGAAGATTCCGACAGGGGCGGCGGCGCGCATCGCGGTAGCGGCTGGCTGGTTCGTCATCGTCATGCGGACGGTGCGGCGGGCGGGGCGATTACTCGGCCGAACCCATCATCGTTTGCTGGTAGTTCTGCAGGCCGACCTTGCCGATCAGGTCGATCTGCGTTTCCAGCCAGTCGATGTGCTCTTCGGTGTCGTCGAGGATCTTTTCGAAGATCTCGCGCGACACATAGTCGCGAACCGATTCGCAGTAGGCGATCGCTTCCTTGCACGTGGCCTGCGAGACCTGCTCGAGCTTCAGGTCGCACTTCAGGATTTCTTCGGTTTCCTCGCCGATGAGCAGCTTGTGCAGGTCCTGCAGGTTCGGCAGGCCGTCGAGCATGAACACGCGTTCGATCAGCCAGTCGGCGTGCTTCATTTCGCCGATCGACTCGTCGTACTCGTGCTTGCCGAGCTTGTCGAGGCCCCAGTGCTTGTACATGCGCGCATGCAGGAAGTACTGGTTGATCGCCGTGAGTTCATTCTTCAGTTGGGCGTTCAGGTATTCGATGACTTTCTTGTCGCCTTGCATGGCTGTTCCTTGTTCAGTGGGGCTTCAGAAACCGAACGATAATCGCTCGAACGAGAAAAGCCAAGCCTCGAAGCCTTGTCGGGCCTGCCTTTTGCGTGTAATGAGAATCAGCCTAGAAGAACCGGCTGCACACAATAATGAGAACGGGAAGCAAAAAGGCCGGACTCCCGTCCGGCCTTTCGTGCGATCGCGTTTAAGCGGCTGCGACCGGGATCTTGCCGATCTTCGCCTGCCACTCCTTCGGACCGGTCTGGTGCACCGACGTGCCCGACGAATCGACGGCGACCGTCACCGGCATGTCCTGCACGTCGAACTCGTAGATTGCTTCCATGCCGAGGTCTTCGAACGCGAGCACCTTCGCGCCGCGGATCGCCTTCGACACGAGGTAGGCCGCGCCGCCGACCGCCATCAGGTAGGCCGCCTTGTGCTTCTTGATCGCGTCGATCGCGACCGGGCCGCGCTCGGCCTTGCCGACCATCGAGATCAGGCCCGTCTGCGCGAGCATCGTCTCGGTGAACTTGTCCATGCGCGTGGCCGTCGTCGGGCCGGCCGGGCCGACCACTTCGTCGCGAACCGGATCGACCGGACCGACGTAGTAGATCACGCGGTTCGTGAAGTCGACCGGCAGCTTCTCGCCCTTCGCGAGCATGTCGGCGATGCGCTTGTGCGCGGCGTCGCGGCCGGTGAGCATCTTGCCCGACAGCAGCAGCGTCTGGCCCGGCGTCCAGCTCGCGACTTCTTCCGGCGTCAGCGTGTTCAGGTCGACGCGCTTGCTGGTCTCCGTGTTCGGTTCCCACTGGACCTTCGGCCAGGCGTCGAGCGACGGCGCTTCAAGTTTGGCCGGGCCCGAGCCGTCGAGCACGAAGTGCGCGTGGCGCGTGGCCGCGCAGTTCGGGATCAGCGCGACCGGCTTCGACGCGGCGTGCGTCGGTGCGGCCATGATCTTCACGTCGAGCACGGTCGCCAGGCCGCCGAGGCCCTGTGCGCCGATGCCGAGCGCGTTGACCTTCTCGTGCAGCTCGACGCGCAGTTCCTCGACCCAGTCCTTCGGGCCGCGCGCGATGATTTCCTGGATGTCGATCGGCTCCATCAGCGATTCCTTCGCCATCAGCATCGCCTTCTCGGCGGTGCCGCCGATGCCGATCCCGAGCATGCCGGGCGGGCACCAGCCCGCGCCCATCGTCGGGACGGTCTTCAGCACCCAGTCGACGATCGAGTCGGACGGGTTCAGCATCACGAACTTCGACTTGTTCTCCGAGCCGCCGCCCTTCGCCGCGACCTGCACGTCGACCTTGTCGCCCGGCACGATCTCGTAGTGGATCACGGCCGGCGTGTTGTCCTTCGTGTTCTTGCGGGCACCTTCCGGCGGGTTGACGATCGACGCGCGCAGCACGTTGTCCGGGTGCGTGTAACCGCGGCGCACGCCTTCGTTGATCATGTCGGTGAGGCCCATCGTCGCGCCGTCCCAGCGCACGTCCATGCCGACCTTCACGAAGATCGTGACGATGCCGGTGTCCTGGCAGATCGGGCGCTTGCCTTCCGCGCACATGCGGCTGTTCGTGAGGATCTGCGCGATCGCGTCCTTCGCGGCCGGGCTCTCTTCCAGCTCGTATGCGCGGCCGAGTGCCTGGATGTAGTCGAGCGGATGGTAGTAGCTGATGTACTGCAGCGAATCCGCGATGCTCTGGATCAGGTCTTCCTGTTTGATGACGGTCATGGCTGAGACTCTGTGAGGACAGTGGGGAATGCGTTTATGCGTTGACGGCTGCTTCGGCCGGCCTGCGGGACGCGGCCGCGGCGGGCGCATGCGTCTCGTGGAAATGGGCCGGGTGCGTGTGGGTCGTCAGGCGGTCGACCCATGCCATCACGAGCGCCGACACGAGGAACGACACGTGGATGATCACCTGCCACATGATCGCGTGCGTGGTGTGCTGGTCGGGGTTGATGAACGTCTTCAGCAGGTGGATCGACGAAATGCTGATCAGCGCCATCGACAGCTTGACCTTCAGCACGCCCGCGTTCACGTGGTCGAGCCATTCGGGCTCGTCGGGGTGGCCCTCGATGCCGAGGCGCGACACGAACGTTTCGTAACCGCCGACGATCACCATGATCAGCAGGTTCGAGATCATCACCACGTCGATCAGGCCGAGCACCGCGAGCATCACGCTGACTTCGTCGAGGCCGGCCGCATGCGACAGCAGGTGCCAGACTTCCTTCAGGAACAGGAACACGTAGACGGCCTGCGCGACGATCAGGCCCAGGTAAAGCGGAACCTGGAGCCAGCGGCTCATGAAAATCAGCGCGGGAAGCGGGCGAAGCGGGCGACGGGCAGGGTGGCCGGGCGAATGCGGGGCGGACATGATGGCGGTGCGGGCGCGGTGCGCAGGTATCGGGGGTAATCTTGAAAAGGCGCGCTATTGTAACGCGTCGGCCGGCGCGACTGCAGCGACGCGCCGGTACTGCCGGGGAGCGATCAGGATGCGGCCGCCGGCACGCGTTTCACGCGCAGGCTCGCAAGCACGATGCCGGTGACGACGCATGCGAGCGCGATGCCGTGCGCGAGCGTCGGGCGCTCGCCGAGGAACGCAATGCCGTACGCGGCCGCGGCGATCGGCAGCACCGCGCTGAACACGCCGGCGAGGCTGCCGGGCACGTGCCGGATGCCCTTCATCCACAGCCAGAACGAGAAGATGCTGGCCGACAGCCCGTACCAGACGACGAGTGCCCACGTGCCGGTGGGCACGCTCGCGTAACCGAAGTGCCACAGCGCCGTCGCACCGAGCGGCAGCATCAGGAACAGGCCGAACAGGTGCGTGTACGCGCAGATGTCGATCGGCGCGAGCGTCTGCGTGAGCCGGCGCGACAGGATCACGTAGATCGATTCGCAGCACACCGCGCCGAGGATCAGCAGGTTGCCGGCCAGCGAGCCGGACGCGTCGCCGTGCTCGGCCGCGCCGCCGTTGGCGAGGTTGATCGTCACGACGCCGGCGATCGCGAGCACGATCGACACGAGCGCACGGCCGTTCGGTTTTTCGCGCAGGATCAGCCACGCGAACAGCGCGACGATCGCCGGGATCGTGCTCGTGATGACGCCGGCCGCCACCGCGCTCGTGCGCTGCACGCCGTTGAGCATCAGCAGCGTGAACATGAAGGTGCCGAAGAACGCTTGCAGGAACAGGTTCAGCCACTCGCCGCGCTTGACCTTGCGCATCTTCACCGGGCTGAACAGCGGCCACAGCACGGCGATCGCGATCACGAAGCGCAGCGTGGCAAGGATGGCGACGGGGACGAATGCAACGATGGATTTACCGATACCGACGTTGCTGCCGACGAACAGCATCGACAGGATGAGGAAGAGGGCATAGCGATTCAAGCTGGAATCCGGGGGGCGAGTTCAGTTAGGATTGTAGGGTCGCGGTCGTTACAGCGTAAAGCGCCGCCCGGCGTGCGAAACGGCCATGCCGCGTAAGTGACGGGTAAGTTGGAGCGCTTATCGTGGAAACTGCCGCGCCGCACGGTCATCGTCGCGCGACGTGGTGCGGTGCAACATCGCGCGCAGCCTTCGCGGCTGCGTGCGGGTGGGTGGGAGACAGCGGCGCACATGCGCCGGCCAAGACGCGCGGCGCGCACGATCGCGCCGCCATGCAGAGGATTCATGTTCACCAAGGGGTAGTCGATGTCTGCGATTGAATCGGTTCTTCACGAAACCCGCCAGTTTGCGCCGCCCGCGGCGCTCGAGCAGGCGGCGACCATTTCCGGCATGCCGGCCTATCGCGCGCTCGTCGCCGAGGCCGAGCGCGACTACGAAGG
>NZ_WHNU01000072.1:0-23291 GCF_009362305.1 Burkholderia sp. BE17 | reverse complement strand
GCCTATTCACAGGCCACGCTCAACGCTGTTGCCAAGCGGCTCAATGAGCGTCCTCGAAAGACGCTAGACTTCGATACACCGGCTGAGCGCTTTCATCAATTCGTTGCATCGACGGGTTGAATCCGCATCGAAGTCCGGCCGTTCACCTTCCATTGATCGCAGAAATGCGCACGACGGCGCATCCAGCCACCCGGCCACACGCGCCAGCAGGCGCTCATGGATGTCCAGCAGGACCTGGGCTTCGACAGGCTCTGCCGTCATCCCCCTGAAGTGCGCTTCGAAGGTCGCGGCGAAATCCGCAGGCACGCGGGGCGCCAGCATTTCCCACGCAGGCTTTGGGCTGCAGGTTAGGTAGACGAGAAAGGTCCGCCAGAGCGTCTGATCCGCCCGCTCGTCTTCCAGCAACAAGCCGACATCGAAAAGGTCGCGCGGATGCTGTCTCGACAATGCCGCAGCCAGCTTGCCGGCATAAAGGTCGGCGAAGTGCAGCACCTGCACCGAAGCGAAGCCAAATGCCTCCTCGACCCTCGGGCGCACCACCATGTTCCGCGCGGGATGCACCGTGCCGCGCATCACCGGCGTCGTCTCGATCTGCACGCGCGCACGACCGCGACTGGCTACCAGCCGCGTAACGCCTGCGCCCTCGCCTGCCGACAATTGCACCTGCAGTAGCAGAGGCCGGGCGCGCAGAACATCAGCCAGCCGCCCAAGCGCTTCAGCGATGAGCCTTGCGTCCTCGGCATAGTCATGCACCGGCAACCAGGCTAGATCAATGTCCACCGACAACCGGGGCAGGTCGTGCTCGAATAGGTTGATCGCCGTACCGCCTTTGAGCGCGAAGCGCGGCTCTTGCGCCAGCGCCGGCAGAATCTCGACCAGCAGCCGTACGCGGTCGGTATAGCGCCGATCCCAGTGATCAAGCCAGGTGTTCATCAAGGTCTCCCGGCAAAGTGATTTGGTAGACCGGATGCAAGCGGCCGCCAGGCACCAGCGCGCGCTTTCCCCGCCCCAGATCGATACCATCCCGCGGCACGTGCGGCAGCCACGCATGCCGATGGCGCTCGGCCAATGCCAGGAACAGCCGCTTGCCTTTGATGCTTCGGCAATGGCGCAGTAATACGCCGACCCGCTGCGGCCGCAGCGTGGTCATAGCCTGCATCAGTGCATCCACCTCATAGATCAAGGCAGCGTCTGAGACGTCATCGCACAGCTCCAGCATGGCCCGTTCCGGCATGGAACAAACCAAGGCATCGGCACCGGGGGCGGCCTGATGCCACGCCAGACCCTGCTCGGACAGCATTGCCGCGGACGCCTCCACCTCGAACGGCATGGGCGGCCAATCGAACGGCCCCTTCCCCAGATACTCGAAACGCTGCGTCAGAGGCAGTTTGCCAAGCCAAGCGGGTGGCCGCTCCACCCCATACAGGGTGATCGTGCCGGCATCGCCCAGACGTAGATAGTGCTCGTGCCCTTGCAGGCTGAGTGCAAAACGACCTCCGACGTGCAGCGGCATGCCCTCCCCGACCTGCAGACTGCGAACCACGCCCTCCCACTGCAGACGCCCACTCTTGCGCATGTAGACGCCGCGCGCCGGCGACACCAGCCAACCGCTGCTCACGTAGCGCGCGACGAGGCTATTGGAGTAGCCGTGAACCCGCAGCCAGCGGCTCGACACCAAGCTCGTATCACCCAGCTCAGCTAGCAGCAGGTTTAGTTTTCCAGGATTTTGTTCACTCATAGTGAACAAAATACACCTTCTGGAAACTTCTGCCAAGGCAGGGTGGTTTGAATTTAAATAAAAAAGATCACTCTTAGTGATCTTTTTCTACGACAAGCAAACCAGACTCGGCCGAGGCGCGCCCGGTACAAGGAAATCCGTAAGGCCCCTCCTCTGATCATTGCAGCGTCGAGATCGACGACAAATCGATATGTGGGTGGCTTACCTACCGCCGAGCGCTCAAACCCTTAATTCTCTCCGCACCGGGGAGAGAATTAAGCAATCTGTCTGGCGACGCCCTCGCCTTTCGTCACGCTAAATGTAGGCGCTTGCAATAGAAATTCAGCACCGTTTGAGACAAAGCCGCCTCTCCGGCGGCCCCCCCCCCCCGGATCGGAAGAACCTGCAAGCCCTCGGCGCCCGCGCCAAGCATACAGAAGCACCCCGAGCGCTCACACAACTAAAGTTGTTACGGTCATTGTGCTATGCACAATTTCCAGCAAACCCTTGTCACGCAAGGCTGAGAGGCCAAATCCAGTTTCAACTAAAGTTGTAACCCGCTGCGCGATTTCAACTAATTTTGTGTCGCAATGACCGATCGGCAGGCTCGCAGGTGCCGACAGCGGCCAGGGCTCGCGAGATAAGGGGTCTTGTCACGCCGGGCGTGTTTTGCCACAAAGCTCCGGCCAGGAGACCGTCCGACAGCGTTCCGGCGGAAGGCGGGGCACGCTGGCCGCCAGCGTGGTGCCGGCAGCAGATCTCGGCGGCCGCCGGTAACAACAAAATTAGTTGAAAACTAGTAACAAATTTAGTTGTGTGAGCGGTGGCGCACGCGGATGCTTCGTTTATGTCCCGAAATGAAGGGTAACATAGCCCTTACTATGTTCCCCTTCAGTCGTTGTGACTCAGCGCTGGAGCCCATTCACATTGAAACAGGCGCTTGAGTTGAAATCGAACGCTTCTCGGTGATCGCCGTGAATGCCGAAATGAAGAACACGTCAGGCAGAGATCGAAAATCGGCGGCATATCCGAAATACTCAGCCGCTCTACGACGCTCCCTGATTCGACCACTTTGGCGTCGATTTTGGAGCCACCTCAGCGGTCATTTCGTTCGCCGGAAACAAGTGAAGCGTCGCACGCGCCGGGGGCCTATCATTTTCCACGAGTGCACCGCTCAAAGAATCTGCTTTCTCAAAGTAGCATCAGCGCATTACGCAACGCTTGCTGCACGGAGACAGCCGAAAGGCCAGTATCGGAAGCGCATGCGATGAACCGCGCGTCATTTATGGCTGCGCTGGCGACGCTGGGATGATCATCCACGGCCAACCAATTCGTTGCCTTCCTGCGCTCCGCTTCCGACAAAATTTCCTCAAGCCTCGAAGGACCATAGGTTTCCACAACGCCGTTGAATCGGGCTCCAAGCGGGCCGAGCAGTTGGACTAGGCTCTCATCGTCGAATAGTCGGCGCCAGTCCGAACTGATCACGATTCGGATCTCGGGAAAAGGCCTAAGAAGCTGTTCGAGGATCGGGCTCCAGCGGAAGAGATCTGGATTTTCTATCAGCCGGCAGTTCTCATCGAGCGCAATCTCGCCCAATGGGTGGAGGACGCCGTCAAAATCCAGAAATAATATAGGGTCGGCTCGCGATGCCTGGTGCGTCATTTTGATATTCCTACTTCAGCGCGCAACTGGCGCACGCCTGATGATCCAAGCGATCTCAGCCCGGGAAACGTCCCACTGCCCACTGGAGACCTTGCACTGCACGCCGGCCCCAACCTCGCCAAGCGCCGCCTCCAGTGACCAGGACGGGTTTTCGGCCTGCCTGCCACTGGCTTCGAGCGCGAGGTCCGCGCGGGCGACGTACCGCGCGAAGAGTTCCTCGTAATCGGACCAGTGACTTACTGGACACCGATCTCACGAAGCAAAAGCCTGGGCGGTTAACCAAAAAAGCACCCTTGACAGGTGTTCGAGGAAAGTCCTAACGAACGGCCGGATGGCACATGATCGTAATCCTGCGGAAACTCCGGGACGTGCGCCGCAAATGACCGGCCGGCTTTCTTGCGGGCCTTCAGCCACAGCATGGAGGGCCGGGAATTCCGCGCCGAGCGATGCCGCCATGGCGTGCTGCCAGAAGGCCGCGTCACCGGGATGCAGGTCGCATGATCTCCTCCAAGCCCCGAGGTCGGTCCGTAAGGCAGGTCATCACGCCGCGGGTTGACGAGTTCGAGCGCAACCGGTCAGCCGCCTGCGCGACGTCCGTGGCGTGAAACTGACTTTTCTGCCCAACGCAAGAGGATAGCCGGCTCGCCGGTGTCGGCCATCAATAGATGGCCTCACTGGCCTCCCTCATTACGCCGAGACGAGGGCAGCATCAAAATTCAATTCGTTCACCAGTTCCCGCTGGGGCCCGAGATGGGCCCGGATGTGCACACAGGGCCTCATCTCACCCCGACTGGTTGAATACCACAGCCATGACACGCCACTCTCCTCTGCCTGATGCTCGCGCCATATACCTGTGACCCGGTCCAGGCGCATGCGGCCATCTGCAGCGGTACGATCCAGCACATAGACCGCGAAACTGCCCGACTCCCACTGCGACACCACCTCAACCAGCGCCTCCGGGCCACTGATGAGCCAGCCATCTGGCAGCGAAGCGTGGTCTCGCCGGTCGCGCGGTGCGACCACCAGAAAACTTAGTGTTTCGTCCGTCCATCCCACGCAGCGCCAAGCCTGGTAGGGCATCGCGAGCGCCCGCCTGACCGGGTCGCCTTCCGCCCAACTTACATCCGTAACTAACATCCCTAATCCCTGCGGTAAATACTTGATCTGCGCGTCTTGCCGACGTTCTTTCCTGCCACCCACCCAGCGTCCTTTCCGGAAGCGAGCACGTTCCTGAACGGTATCTCTTTGGCAGACGGCCGTGCGTAGTTGCGCATCCCATCTAAGCACGTGTCACCAGAAAGAATTCGCCAATGGTATCAAATGAACACTATAGATTGTAGCCCTTTAGATTTCAAAATGAGTACATCAAGTCCTTTATGGAGGGGACTTGCATGCACACGGAGGCCAAGCTGGGTAACGCGCTACGGCTCCTTCGCGAGGTGGCTAACGTTACGCAGGAAGATTTTGGGTTGGTGTCCAGTCGCACGTATATCAGCACAATTGAACGGGGAATGAAGTCCCCCACACTGGGAAAGATTGAGCAGTTGGCCAGCGTGCTAGGAGTGCACCCACTCACGTTGCTAGCCGTTGCATATATGGACCACCTCACCCCAAAAGAGGTCGAGCAGACAACGGCAGCATTGCGCTCGCAACTGCTCGAAATTCTCGGTGAGAAGTGAACATCGTGAATTAGCAATCCCGCCGACATGTTCGGATCACTTCCATCAGCGAGTGCGCAGCAGTCCAGCCCCACGGACCGCTTACCCGCGGCGCGCAAAGTGATCGGCAAACACAAGATCTCTCTCCAGGCGTCCCGCGACGGCCATTCCGACGGAATCGCCTCATCTCCTCCGCCCCGGTAGGCGTCGACCGCCGCCAATCCTTCGCATGCCTAGCCGAGCTTCGCTTGTCGCCACCCCGACCCTTGCGACACCTGCACGCCAATCACCTCCCGCCACACCACAAGGATCGAACACGTTCGGAACTCAAGGGCAGAGTTTTTTGCCCGTATCGACGCCGCAAATTGAAACGCAATGGCCGGCGAGTTCAATGAGGTCGAATCCGCCGCCCCGGCGACCAACGCGAAACGACATCGTCGTCAGCCTATGCAGTTCCACCCCCTATTCATCACACCAATACGAAAGCGAAATGTAACACCTGGGCCCTAGCCTATCCATACTAACAAGTGCGATCTTTTATTTTGGACTCCATATTTATAAAAACCCACCCAAGGCGCACTTTTGCGCTGACCGGACTCACGGTTAGCGCGTTCCAAAACAAAAATATTTCGTTTATAAACAAACATATATCAACACAATCCCACGATGCAGGATCAAAAGTGCAGACTATTTTGTGCGCAAAATGTACTACCTCAAAAGTGCGGTCTTTTTTGAACGCCGACACTATCGCCCCCATAGCCAGCAGGGCTTTCAAACATATCGTCAAATTCCGATATAAGATTCGCCCATCGACGATACCCGTCTGCCCGACCGAAACACCCGCTCCATCCATGCCGACCGAACTCGACATCGACGCGATCCTGAAAGCGCTGTCCAACCCCGTGCGCCGCGAAATCCTCAACTGGCTGAAAACGCCGGGCGAGCATTTTCCGGCGCAGACGCTGCCGTACGACCACGGCGTCTGCGCGGGGCAGATCGACGCGCGCTGCGGGCTGTCGCAGTCGACCGTTTCCGCGCACCTCGCGACGCTGCAGCGCGCGGGGCTCGTGACGTCGACGCGGATCGGCCAGTGGGCGTTCTTCCGGCGCAACGAGGCCGTCATCGACGCATTTCACGACGCTTTGCGCCGCGATCTCTAGCCAACCGGCCGTATCGGCCACGCGGGCCCGCGTTGCGCATGACGCGATGGCGCGCCCGCCTTTCGTGAAGAGGTTATCTGTCATGCCCACGCTGTTCGATCCCGTTACCCTCGGCGACCTGACCCTGCCGAACCGCATCGTGATGGCGCCGCTCACCCGCTCCCGGGCGGGCGCGACGCGCGTGCCGAACGCATTGATGGCCCGCTATTACGCCGAGCGCGCATCGGCCGGCCTGATCATTACCGAGGCGACCTCGGTCACGCCGCAGGGCGTCGGTTACGCGGACACGCCCGGCATCTGGTCCGACGAGCAGGTCGAAGGCTGGAAGCAGGTGACGCAGGCCGTGCACGCGGCCGGCGGGCGCATCGTGCTGCAACTCTGGCACGTCGGCCGCATCTCCGATCCGGTGTTCCTGAACGGCGACCTGCCGGTCGCGCCGAGCGCGATCGCCGCAGGCGGCCACGTGAGCCTCGTGCGTCCGCAGCGTCCGTACGTGACGCCGCGCGCGCTCGAACTCGACGAGATCCCCGGCATCGTCGCCGCGTACCGCAAGGGTGCCGAAAACGCGAAGGCGGCCGGCTTCGACGGCGTCGAGATCCACGGCGCGAACGGCTACCTGCTCGACCAGTTCCTGCAGGACAGCACCAATCGCCGCACCGATGCCTACGGCGGCCCGATCGAGAACCGCGCGCGCCTGCTGCTCGAAGTGGTCGACGCGGCGGTCGACGTGTGGGGCGCCGGCCGTGTCGGCGTGCACCTCGCGCCGCGCGGCGACGCGCACACGATGGGCGATTCCGATCCGGCGGCAACGTTCGGCTATGTCGCGCGCGAGCTCGGCCGCCGCAAGATCGCGTTCATCTTCACGCGCGAATCGTATTCGGGCGACCACTTGAGCCCGCGCCTGAAGGAAGCGTTCGGCGGCCCGCTGATCGCGAACGAGCAGTTCACGCTCGACACCGCGCAGGCCGCACTCGCGAGCGGCAACGCCGACGCGATCGCATGGGGCAAGCTGTTCATCGCGAACCCCGACCTGCCGCGCCGCCTCGAACTCGGCGCGCCGCTGAACAAGCCGGTGCCGGAGACGTTCTACGCGGAAGGCGAAACGGGCTACACCGACTACCCGGCGCTGAGCGACGCGGCCTGACGGCCGGGCAGCGCGTGTTCAGGCGCGCACGTCCGCGTGCATGAACACGCGCTGCGTCTCGTCGAGCCCACGCGCGACGTGATGCGCGCGGACCGCGCGCAGCGTGTCGTCGAGCGATGCGTCGTCGACGATCCGGAAACCTAGGCGCGCGTAGTACGGCGCGTTCCATGGTGCATCGCGGAACGTCGACAGCACGACCTGAGCGATACCGCCCGCCGCCGCGCGCGCGTTGATCGCTTCGATCAGGCGTGCGCCGATCCGCTGTCCGGCATGCGACGGCGCGACATCCAGTTCCTCCAGATACAGCCGCTGCGCATCGAGCAACCGGTAGAACGCAAACCCGACGCACGCGCCCTGCTCGTCGACCGCGACAAGCGCGCGGCCGTCGTCGATGCGCGCGAGCACGTCGGCCGCATCGGTCGGCTCGCCATCGGCGATGTCGGTCATGCCGATCTCGCGAAACCGCTGCGCGGCGGCGACTTCCACGGCGGCCATCGCGGCCGCGTCTTCCCGCGTGGCGGGACGGATCAGGATCGATGCAGTCATGACGGCAATTCAGGCAGGCAGTCTGGAACGGCCGTCACTATAATCGAAACTTCATACGTTTCGAACGCCCCACCCACGAGGTCAGTCATGACGTTGTCCGCGCTCGCCGTCTTCGCCTTCGCCCTGCTCGTCACCGCCGGCACGCCCGGCCCGAGCGTCGCCGCGCTCGTCGCGCGCGTGCTGACGAACGGCGTGCGAGACGTGCTGCCGTTCCTCGCGGCGATGTGGCTCGGCGAAGCGCTGTGGCTCACGCTCGCGGTCGCGGGGCTGTCCGCGTTCGCGCGCACGTTCGAGACGGGCCTGATCGTGCTGAAGCTGCTCGGCGTCGCGTACCTGCTGTTCCTCGCGTGGAAGATGTGGACCGCGCCGACCGGGACGGGCGCGGACGACCTGCCGCGCGGCCAGTCGCCGTGGCGCATGTTCGTCGCGGGCATGCTGGTCACGCTCGGCAATCCTAAGATCATGCTGTTCTATCTCGCGCTGCTGCCGACCATCGTCGATTTGACGCACGTGGGCGTTCTCGCATGGGCCGAACTCGTCGGCACGATGCTCGCGGTGCTGATGCTCGCCGACTGCTTCTGGTCGCTGCTCGCGGTGCGCGCGCGGGCTTTTCTCACTTCGGCGCGCGCGAAACGGATCGCGAACCGCACGAGCGCGACCGCAATGGCCGGTGCGGCAGTGGCGATCGCGACGCGGTAGCGCGCCGGTCCCGCGCCACACCGCCCCTGCCGCCCGCCATGTCGCAACTCGCGAAGATTCCTGCCGCTCTCGCCGCGCAATCGATTTCCCGTCGCGAGATCGTGCTTCCGCTCGACGCCGCGCTCGAATGCATCGATTATTGCGTGCACCATCGCATCCCGATCTACGGGTGGGAAGGCTGGGTTCTGACTGCCGCGGACGAGTCGGACACGGCAGCGCGCCGCAGGGCACCGTGAGTCTTGCGGACTGGCCGCTGGCGGATGCCGCCGCGTTCTGCCGCAGCACGATGACGTCCGAAGCGCAGGTGTGGCGCGACGAATATCCCGCAACGACCGACCGGCTGCATTTCTGCATCGCGATCGGCGACGCACACCGATCGTCGTACTTGTGCAATCGCACGCCGGCGCCCGACCGGCGATCCGCAACGGCAGTCTGCTCATTGTCCCGGAGGGATGCACCATGAAAACCTGGCTATCGGCTGCCCTGCTCTGCCTGTCCGTCACGGTCGCGCACGCGGCCGGTGTCAAGTTCGTCAGCATCCCGGCCGACGCGGCCGGCCCCGAGCTGCGCGCGGCCATCTGGACGCCCTGCGCGACACCCGCGCAATCGCTCACGATCGGCCCGTTCCTGCTGAAAGGACAACGCGACTGCCCGACCGTCGGCGACAAGCTGCCGCTCGTCGTGATCTCGCACGGTCACGCCGGCACGTACTTCGGACATCACGACCTCGCCGAAACGCTTGCCGACGCGGGCTTCGTCGTCGCGGCGATCAATCATCCCGGCGACACGCATGCCGACACGAGCCACGCGGCCGACCTGCGGGAACTGGCCGAGCGGCCGACGGACATCAAGCGCCTGGTCGACTACATGCTGGCCAACGCGCCCGACGCCGCGCATATCGATCCCGCGCGGATCGGCTTGTTCGGCTTCTCGCGCGGCGGCTATACAGGCCTCGTGCTGGCCGGCGCCAATCCGGATTTCGTGCACGCGCACGTGGCCTGCCCGGATCCGACCTGGCTGATCTGCAAGCAGATCCGCGACCATGACCTGCCGCGCCAACCGCTGACGCACGATCCGAGAATCAAGGCCTACGTGCTCGCCGACCCGTTCAACGAATTCCCGACCGCCGATACGCTGAAGGACGTGCACGCGCCGATCCAGCTCTGGGCGTCCGAAGCGGGCGGCGACGGCGTGGAGCCCGAATCGGTCCCCGCGCTGGCCGGCCTGCTGCCGCAACGGCCGGAATTCCACGTCGTGCCGAATTCCGCGCATTTCGCGTTTCTCGCGCCGTGCCCCGAAAAACTGGCGCACGACTCGCCTGAAGTCTGTACCGATGCGAAGGGATTCGATCGCGCGGCATTCCACGCGACGCTCGATGCCAAAGCGCTCGCATTCTTCAGCGCGAAGCTCCGCTAACAGCGAAACGCCTTGCGCGAGACGCCCGGCGCCGGCGCATGGTCATTGCACTCGATCAGCGCGCGCACCAGCGCCCAATCGTCGTCATCGCAGAAATCGAGCAGCATCGCGCCGCACGGGCCGCGCTGCTCGCGCAATCGTTCGGCCAGCCGCGCATGAATACCCTGCACCCTGCCGTCGCCGTGCGCGACCACCGACGGATTCGCGCCCATCCCCGTCCCGCTGCAGAAATTGATCGCCCAGCGGCCGCTTTCCGGTGTCGGCAGGTGCGTGAGCAGCGCGTCGATCGCGCGCCACTTCCAGCCGATCGACGCAACCACCGGCACGCGGTATTCGTCCTGGATCACGAACGCACCGTCGGGATGATCGATCGTGAACGTCGCGTTGTCGGGCCACGCGGTCAGGTCGATGCCGAGCGGCCGGCCGCTGCGAAAACGCCGCAGCAGCACGACCGCGCCGCGCACGTCGCCGAGCGCCGGCAGCGTACCGCCCGCATGCCAGCGCAACTGCGGGTGCCGCGCGCGATGCGCGTCGAACGTCGCATCGAAACCGCGCGTGCACGCATGCGCCGGCCATTCGTCCTTCACCGACATCACGATGCATTCGCGCGGATGCGCATCGAGAAAGCGCATACAGGTTGCGAGCACGTCGTCGAACGTCATGCCGAGCGCAACGCCGCCGTGATGGATGTCGAACGCATCGCGCACGTGCCGGCAGCGGATGTCGAGCAGTCGCACGCCGTGCGCGAGCTGCGCATCGAGCGGCGCGCGCTGCGTGCGCACGAGCCGATCGTCGACCGTATACGCACAGGTGTCATGGCTGCCCGGTAGGGTCAGCGTATGCAGCAGCCGCGCATCGTCGAGCGCCGACATCCAGTCGGCGGGCGGCGTGCACGTTTCGTGGCTCGAACGGATCATGACTCGATGAATGACAAGGAAAGAAAACCGTGGATAACGGCGTCGGATGTCGCGGCACGAGCCGGCGTATCGCGCTCCGCGGTGTCGCGCGCGTTCTCGCCGACCGCGAGCATCGCGCCGCAAACGCGCGAACGCGTGATGGTCGCCGCGCGTGCGCTCGGCTATCAGGTCAACCTGATCGCGCGCGACATGATCACGCAGCGCAGCAGCATGATCGGCGTCGTGACGGCCGGCTTCGAGAATCCGTTCCGCGCGCGGCTGCTGACGGACCTGATGGCCGCGCTCGGGCAGCGCGCGCTCACGCCGCTCGTGACCAACGCGGAAGACCCGCGCCAGGTGAGGCAATCGCTCGAGCAACTGCTCAGCTACCGGATCGCGGGCCTCGTGATGACGTCCGCGTCGCCGCCGCTGTCGGTGGCGCAGCAGTATCTCGAACACCGGATCCCCGTCGTGATGATCAACCGCGACGCGAACCTGCCGGGCGCGGATGTCGTCGTCAGCGACAACGCGGCGGGCGCCGTCCATGCGGCGCAGCGGCTCGTGCGGGCCGGCGCCCGCCGGCTCGCATTCGTCGGGCCGCGCGGCGCGAGCTACAGCGCGCAGTCGCGCGCCGCGGCGTTCGAGCAGGCGATCGGGCACGGCGACGCGTTCGACGCGACGCTCGCGCGCGTGCTCGACACACGGTCCGACACGCATGCATGCGGGATCGACGCCGCGCGGCAACTGTTCGCGGTCGGCGAGCGGCCCGACGGCGTGTTCTGTTCGTCCGACCTGCTCGCGCTCGGTGTGATCGACGCCGCGCGCGGCGAATTCGGGTTGCGCGTACCGGACGACCTGCGCGTGATCGGCTTCGACGACATCCCGGCCGCCGAATACGACGCCTATCGGCTGACGACGCTCCGGCAGGACACGCGCGGCCTCGCGCATGCGGCGGTCGACTTGCTTGCCGCCCGAATGCAGACGTTCGACGGCCCGTCGCGCACGCGCGTCGTGCCGGTCACGCAGGTGGTGCGGAATAGCTGCGCATGACGCGGTGAAATCGGGCGCGGCGTTGCCGCGCGTCACTTCAACCCGCCCGCGAACCCGCGCAACAGGTAGCGCTGCACATAACCGGCCACGGCCAGCGTGGGCAGCGACGCCATCAGCCCCGCGCTCATCAGGTCGCCCCAGTCGATGCCGTTCTCCGTCACATAACCGGCGATCGCGAGCGGCAGCGTGAAGCGGCTCGGCGTCGACACGAACAGCAGCGCGATCAGGAACTCGTTCCATGCAGCAATGAACACGAAGATCGCGGTCGCGATCAGCCCCGGCGCGCACAGCGGCAGCACGATCTGCACGAGCCGCCGCGCGAGCCCCGCACCGTCGATGCAGGCCGCCTCCTCGTATTCGACCGGCACGTCGCGCACGAACGCGAGCAGCATCCAGATCGCCATCGGCAACGCATAGATCTGGTACGCGAGCATCAGGCCGAGCGTCGAATCGAGCAGGTGCAGCCGCTTCGCGAGCGCGAACAACGGCACCGCGATCGTGATCGGCGGCATCAGCTTCAACGCCAGCACGAGCACCAGGAACAGCAGGTCGAGCCGCGCCGGAAACCGCAGCCGTACGAGCGCATACGCAGCCGGAAACGCAAGCGCCAGCGCGAGCAGCGTCGTGCCGAATCCGACCAGCAGCGAATTGAAGAGCGGCGCGCCGATGCCGTTGGACCACACCGACGCGAAATGCTCGAAGGTCGGCGCGGCCGGCCAGATCCGCAACGGATGATCGAGCCGTTCGAGCGTCGGCATGAAGGCCGCGCCGGCCATCCACAGGCATGGCAGCAGCAACAGCGCGAGCGCGGCGATGCGCAGCGCCCACGGGATAGCGCGACCGAATGCGGCGCCCGTTCGTGCGTGCGTGATGCCTGCAATGCGCGCCGTCATGCGCGCCGCTTGCGAACCGTCTGCCATACATACCCCGAGACCAGCAGCGCGGACGCCGCGAGCATCAGCACCGACGCGGCACTCGCCGGCCCGACGTTGAAGAAGCGGAAGCCCGTGTCGTAGATATAGGTCGACAGCGTCTGCGTGGCGTTGCCGGGGCCGCCGCCCGTCAGCGCATAGACCTTGTCGAACAGCTTGAACGTGTCGATCGAGCGCAGCAGCAGCGCGAGGCCGATCTGCGGCGCCGCGAGCGGCAGCGTGATGTCGCGCAGGCACTGCCACTCGCTCGCGCCGTCGGTGCGCGCGGCTTCGTACAGTTCGCCGGGAATCGACTGCAGCCCGGCCAGCACGATCAGGAACGCCATCGGCGTCCACTGCCATACGTCGACGAGCGCGAGCGACCACAACGCGAGATGCGGATCGGACAGCCAGCGCACACCTTCGATGCCGAACGCCGCGAGCAACTTGTTCAGGAAACCGTCGAAGTTGAGCCAGTTGCGCCAGATCGCCGAGCACACGAGCGTGGACAGCATCATCGGCAGGATCGCGAGCGGCAGCGCGATGCGTCGCCCCGGAAACGCGCGAACGAACAGCAGCGCGAGGCCGAAGCCGAGTGCGACCTCGGCAAGCGACGCGACGATCGTGAAGCGCAGCGTATTGCCGAAGCCGGCCGTGAACGCGTCGTCGCCGAGCACCGCGCGATAGTTCGCGAGCCCCGCGAACGCGCGGCGGCCGGCCGCGTAGTCGACCCGGCAGAACGAGTCGATCAGCACCTGCGCGACCGGATACAGCGCGAGCGCGGCAAGCACCAGCAGCGCGGGACCGAGCAGCGCGACGAACGGCAGGCTGCGGCCGAAGGCTTTCATGCGCGGGTTCCGGGTGACGTATCGAGGCGAGCCGTCACTTGCCGGCCGCGGCCATCGCCTGTGCGATCTTCTGCTGTGCCTGGCGCAGCGCGGCGTCGGGCGCCGACTGCCCGGTCAGCGCGAGCTGGAGCTGGTCGCCGAGAATGCTCTCGACCTGCTGCCAGTCCTTCACGCGCGGCCGCGCACGGCCGGCCTCGAGCGCCTTCAACTGATCGGGATACCAGCGGTACTGGCGCACCAGCGCCGGATCGGCGAACACGCTGCGGCGGGTCGGCGGAATGCCGATTCCAGCGAGGCGCGTCTGCGTGTCGCGCGAGCTCAGGTAAGCCAGGAAGTCCTGCGCGAGCTTCGCGTGCGGCGCGTCCTTCGGAATGCCCATCTGCCAGATGCCGAGCATCGGCGCCGGGCCGGCGGTCTGCCCCGGCGGCGGCTGCAGCGCGATCTGCCCGACCACGCGCGACTGCTTCGGATCGTCCAGCGCCGGCACCCACGCGGGCCACACCTCGATCGACTGCGCGGCCGTGCCGCGCTGCAGCGCATCGCGCACTTCCGCCGCGCCGTACACGTCGACGTCCTTCGGCGCGGACGCCTTCAGCGCGAGGAACGTCTTCAGCGCGGCCTGCGCCTCGCGCGAATCGATCGTCACGTTGCCGGCATGGTCGAACACGTCGCCGCCGTACGCCCACAGGATCGGCAGGAAACCCGTCACGACCGGGTTGCCCTTCGTACCGCGAAACACGACGCCCGACACGCTCTTGTCCGCGCCGCCGACGGTCTGCGCGATCTTCAGCACGTCGTCCCAGTTGCGCGGCGGCTGCAGCTTGTATTTCGCGAGCAGGTCCTTGCGGTACGCGAACATCTCGACGTTGCCGACGATCGGCAGCGCATACAGCGCGCCGGCTGCGTTGCGGCCGAGCGCGACGGCGGACGGCACGAGATCGGCGTCCGCGAGCGACGCCGGCAGCGGCTTCAGCCAGCCGTTGCCGATGAATTCGGGCGCCCACGTGTCGTCCATCATCACGAGGTCGTACGCGCCGGTGCCTTCGCGCATCGACAGCTTGAGCTTCTGGTACAGGTTCGCGTTCGGCAGCTTGAGCAGCTCGATGTCGGTGCCCGGGTGCAGTTTGTTGAAGCCGGCGACGGCGTCGGCCAGCCCCTTGCCGTAGATGTCGTCGCGGCCTGCGATGACGAGGTCCGCGGCAACGGCGTGCGTGGCGGCGAAGGACAGCGCAAGGGCGGCGGACAGCGCGCGCAGGCGGCTCAGCAAGGTCATGGGGTCTCTCTCGTTCGGCGTGGTGGCGGGACAGCCGGGCGTTGCACACGTGTGCAACGCGGGCGACGCTTCCTGCTGCCTGAAGCGAACGCCATTGTTCACGCCGATCGTTAAGAATTTATGGCACGCAGCGGAAGAGGCGGCCGCCGGGCCCGGCCGCCCCGCCCCGCTTGCCGCCTCGGTCCCCGTCAGAAGTTCACGCGGATCCCGGCCATTACCGCCAGTTGCCGGCTCGAGTTGCTGTTCGCGAGCACCGGGATCTGTGCGTAGTTCACAGCGTTGCCGTTCGCGTCGGTGCCGAGCCCCGTGCCGCTCGCGATCTGGCCGATCGCGACCGCGTACAGCGCCGTGCGCTTCGACAGGCTGTAGTTCGTGCCGACGTTCAGCTGGTGAAAACGCGTCGTGCCGCGCCCGTCGGTATGCGCGGCGTTGAAGATGTACGCGACGCCGCCCTGCAGCGCGGGCGTGAACATGTACGTGACGTTCAGCTCGCCGATGTCGAACGTGAACGCCTGCGTGCGCGGCTGCGCGGCGGTCGAGAAATAACGGCTGTCGCCGAGGCGCGTATGCGTATAGGTGAGCGCGACCGTCGCCGCACCGAGCGTCACCGAGCCGCCCGCGCCGAACGCGCGCATCGAGCCGGCGTCCTGCAGCAGGCAGTACATCGCGCCCGGGTTGCTGCACGCGAAATCGCCGATATAGCCGCTCGCGCCGCCGAGCGCCGCATCGAGCGGCTGGTGCAGGTCGAGGTAGCCGACCGATAACGCCACCGGCGCGCGCGTGTACGTCGCGGCCACCGCATAACCACGCTTCGCGGAAAAGTCGCCGGCCTGCCCGCCGAAGCTGAACGTGCCGCCGAACGTGAGGCCGTTGAAATCGGCGCTGGTGAACTTCACCGCGTTGTTGAAATTGAACGCGGCGTTCAGGTTGTCGACGTCGCCGAGATGCGAGCCGTACGGCGTCGCCCAGTTGTTGCTCGATACATACGCGCCGAGCATGTCGGTGTACGAGTCGTATTGCCGGCCGAGGCCGAGCGTGCCGAGCCCGTCCTGGCGCAGCCCGACCCACGCCTGCCGGCTGAATGCGGTGCCGCCCTGCAGCGCCTGCCCGTTCGCGGACAGGAACTGCTGCTCGAGCGTGAACACCGCGTCGAGCCCGCCGCCGAGCGGCTCGGCGCCCTGGAACCCGAAGCGGGACGGCACGAGGTTGCCGCCACCCATCTGCCACGCATGGCCGCCGCCCGTGCTGCCGTCGGCGCGCGTGAACTGCTGGTTCGTCGAGTAGATGATGCCGGTGTCCACGGTGCCGTACAGCGTCACGCTGCCCGAGGTCTGCGCGTGTGCGTGCATGCAACCCAGCGTAGCCGCGGCTGCGGCCAGTCGTCGTCCGATCTTCATGTCCCGCCCTATGTGGTCATCGATACGCAGTGCAAATCGATGGTGTTGTCGATATGGGTGACGGGACTCTATCCAGCGAAAATTCAGGACCTCTATCGCAAATCGGCAAACGGTGGATCGCGCTGCCCGCGACGGTGCCCGACGGCATCGTCGCGGTGCGCGTGCGTCAGTCGGGACGCGTCGTCTGGGAAGGCAGCTCGCCGAACAGGTCGCGATACTCGCGCGCGAAATAGCCGAGATGCGTAAAACCCCAGCTCGCGGCGGCCTCGCCGATGCCGAGCTGCTGCACGGACGTCGTGCGCAGCATGCGCCGCACCGCGTTCAGCCGGATCGTGCGCAGATAGCCGACCGGCGTGACGTCGGCAACGCGCTGGAAGCTGGTTTGCAGCGTGCGGCGGCTGCAGCGCAGCGCGCGGCACAGTTCGAGGACGGTAACGGGTTCTTCGGGCCGGTCGCGCAGATGCTTCTCGCAGCGGCTCACGATATCGCTGTAGGTGGCATGCGTGATGTCGCGGCGCTCGACGCCGATGCCCTGTTCGAGCGCATCGAGGAACATGCCGAGCATCGCGTCGCGGAACATCTTGCGGGTGGCCGCGTATTCGAGGTGGCCCGGGTTGTGCTGCGCATCGTCGATCAGCGACGACAGCCGCACGCCGAGCGCGACACCCTGCGCGTCGGACAGCCGCGTCACATGCCGCAGCTTGCGCGCGCCCGCCGCGCCGAATTCGGCCTCGCACAGCTCGTCGACCATGTCGGACGCCGCGCTGATCCCGACGAGCCCCATCCCTTCCGGCGTGTGGAATTCGAAATCCTCGCCGGCGCGCAGCGCGAGCAGCGCATAGCCGTCGACCGGCTGGCCCTGGAACGTGCCCGCGAGCGGCACGGACAGCGGCACCGCGAGCGACGTGCGCCCGGCCGGCGCGAGCCCGGTTTGCGCGACGCGCCGGTTGGTCGTTTCGCGGAAGAAGTGGAAATCGTCGTACAGCACCTGCGTGACCGTGCCCCTGAAGCGGCCCGGCGTCATCTGGCGGTAGACCTGATGCCAGCCCGCGATCGCGAGCCCGTGGTCGTGTACGTCTTCGTGCGAGCGTGACTGGAACAACATCGGCGCCTCCGGTAAAACCCTGATTCCTGGATGCGACCGAGGCGTTCGCCCCGCCGCAACGCCACAGCTTACCCGCGCAAAAACCTGCGCAGTGCCGTTTCGAATGCAAGACAGGCCGCCGACAGCGCGGCAGCCTGCTCGCCGGTCAGCCGGACGTAGCGGCGAAATGACGGCATCCGGTTCACGACCTCGCTGCCGCCGAACGGCACGATCGCGAGCGTCCAGCGGCCGTCGCGCGCGTCGATCGCGCAGTCGGTCAGGTGCAGCGGCCGCAGCGCGTCGGCCAGCGACGGCTCGGCGACCAGCGCAGCCACCGTGTCGACGAATCCGGAGTCGCATCCCGGCGCGGGTATCGCATCGATGCCGGTGCGGCGCAGCCAGCCGGTCTGCCGCACACGGGCGCGGCCCTGCGCGGCCGGGCCGCGTACGGTCACCGCCACCTTCACGCTGACCGTATGCATCAGGAACTGGCGCTCGACGCGCTCGTCGACGTTTACGCACACGCCGTTCGGTAGCCTTACCGTCGGACTGCCCACACCGTCGGTATCGCGCACGGCATGCAAATCGGCGAGCACGCGCGCGGCGATCGCGCCTGGCCGGTGGCCGGGCGGCTGCGCATCGGGCGCCGCGCGCCACCGGGCGAGCGCGGCCCTCACGACGCGACGTGCTCGTTGCGCAGCACTTCCTCGACCGGCACCGGCTTGAACGGATGCCGGCGCTGCACGACGAGCGTCCAGAACAGCGCGTACAGCGCGGTAAGCCCGAGCATCGCGCCGAACGGCACGTAGATGTCGCGCGCGTTCATGCCGGGCGGCGTGATGTACCAGATCGCGAGCACGATGCCGACGCTCGACACGATCTGCGGCAGCGGGAACAGCGGCGAACGGTACGGGCGCGGCAGGTCCGGGCGGCGGATGCGCAGCATCACGACCGATGCGGTGACGAGCAGGTACGCGGTGCCCCACGCGCAGGTCGCGGCGAGCACGAGATGCAGGATGCTGTCGAGATTACCGTTGATCAGCCATGCATGGAAGATCGGCACGACCGCCGCCGCGACGATGCCGACCACCGGCGTCTTGAAACGCGGATGCAGGTACGCGAAGCATCGCGGCAGCGCGCCGTCGATCGCCATCCCGTACAGGATCCGTGGCAGCCCCGCCATCAGCGTGTTGATCGTCGCGGCGCCCGCGAACAGGAATGCGATGCCGAACCAGATGCGGCCGAAGGGCCCAAGCACCTGCAGCGCGAACGCGGGAATCGCGCCCGGCGTGTCGAGCAGGTGCGTGAGGCCGTCGGGGCTCACGGGCACGTTCGCGACCTGGCGGCGGATCGCCGCGCCGTACAGGAACATGCAGATCGCGACGCCGACGAGGCCGATCGTCATCGCGCGCGGGATCGTGCGGCCCGGCGCCTTCATTTCCGGCGCGAGCGGCGTGACGAACTCGCAGCCGACGAACATGAACATCGCCATCCCGACCAGCGACAGCACCGCCGGCACCGACGTGCCGACTTCCGAGCCGCCGAACCAGCCGTCGAGGTGCACGGCCGGCGCGGCCGCGAGCCCGAGGATCCCGAAGATCATCAGCGACAGCCACATGCCGGCCGTCAGCACGATCTCGAGCTTGCTGAACACCTTGATGCCGATGATGTTGGTGATCGCGAACGTGATTACGAGGCCGACGCCGACGAGCCAGGAGCTGTTGTGCTTCTCGAACGCGGCGTTCAGCGATTCGAAATTGACGAGCGCCATGATGCCGCTCAGGATCGTCTCCGCCGTGCCGGCGAACACGTGCACGAGGAAATACGCGGAGATCGTGCCGGTGATCGCCCAGAAGCGGCCCAGCCCGCACGACAGGTAATCGTAAACCGAGCCGGCCGTCGGCAGCATCGCGGCGGCTTCGGAGAACGTGGTCGCCTGCGCCTGCATCATCACGAACGCGATGATCATCGCGACCGCGAACGCCCAGCCGCCCATCCCGAAGCCCGACGTCGCGGTGAGGATCACCGGGCTTGCCATGATGAGGCCGACGGCGCTCGCCAGCGCGGTCGGAAAGCCGACCGCGCCCGCCTTCAGCGCCGTGCCGCCACCCGCTTCGGCCGGCGTGCCGGCGGACGACTCGCCCGCGGCGCCGGTAACTCCCGACCATCCCGACATCGTTGTCTCCTTCCTTTGTCGACCGGTGCCGGCGCTTCGGCCCGTGCTCCAGTCGCATGCTTCACGATCGGCCCGGGGGCAGCGCTTCAGCGCTGCGGCACCCGGGTCTCCTGTCGATCACACTTGATCCGATGTCGAAAAAATACGCAGGCAAAATAATCCGGTCATAGCGCAAATCGGCAAACCGGCGGCGGCGGCCAGGCCGCCCGCCGCCGGTTTGCGGTCACGCGCTCATGCCGTCATGCCCTCATGCCGTCATTCCGTCACGCGAACGGCACGGCCTCGAAGCCCGCCGCGAGCGCGTCGACGATCCGGTCGAGCTGTTCGCGCTGGATCACGAGCGGCGGCGACAGGATGATCTTCGTGCCGACCGGCCGCACCAGCACGCCGTGCTCGCGCGCGACTTCCGCGACCGCGTTCGCATAGCCGGACAGCGGGTCGATCGGCTCGCGCGTCTGCTTGTTCGCGACGAGGTCGAGCGCGAGCATCAGCCCCTTGCCGCGCACCTCGCCGACTGACGCGAAGCGTTCCGCGAACGGCCGCAGCGCTTCGAGCAGATACGCGCCCTGCTTCGCCGCATTCGCCGGCAGGTCTTCCTTCACGACGATGTCGAGGCTCGCGATCGCGGCCGCGCACGCGACCGGGTGGCCCGCATACGTGTAGCCGTGCATGATCGCGCCGCCGAAGTCCGCATTCGCGGCGAACGCGTCCTCGATCCGCGCGTTCACGACCGTCGCGCCGAGCGGCACGTAGCCCGACGAGATCCCCTTCGCGAGACACATGATGTCCGGGCGCACGCCCCAGCCGCGGCTGCCGAACATGCTGCCGCTGCGGCCGAAGCCCGTCACGACTTCGTCGGCGATCAGCAGCACGCCGTAGCGATCGCACACCTCGCGCACGAGCGGCCAGTAGTTGGCCGGCGGCACGATCACGCCGCCCGCGCCCTGGATCGGCTCCGCGATGAACGCGGCGACCGTGTCGGGGCTCTGGAACTGGATCTCGCGCTCGAGCATTTCCGCGCAGATCCGGCCGAGTTCCTCAGGGTCCTGCGTGAACGGGTTGCGGTACAGCCACGGCGTCTCGACGTGGAAGCAGCCGGGCAGGTTCGGCTCGTAGTTGCGGCGGAACACCGTGTTGCCGTTCACCGACGCGCCACCGAAGTGCGTGCCGTGATAACCCTGCTTCAGCGAGATGAACTTCGTGCGATCGGCCTGGCCGCGCACCTTCCAGTACTGGCGCGCGATCTTCAGCGCGGTCTCGATCGCGTCGGAACCGCCCGAGCTGTACAGCACGCGGCGCATCCCTTCCGGTTCGAGCATGTCGATCACCTTCTTCGACAGCTCTTCCGCGCGCGGATGCGAGATCCCGTCGAACAGCTGGAAGTATTCGAGCTCGTCGAGCTGGCGCACGATCGCGTCCTTCACTTCCTTGCGGTTGTGGCCGACGTTCACGTTCCACAGGCCCGCGACGCCGTCGACGAGCTGCCGGCCCTGTTCGTCGAACACGTAACAGCCGTCGCCGCGCACGATGCGGATCGGCTTGCGCTGCTTCATTTCGTTCGGGTGCACCATCGGGTGCCAGAATTTTGCTTCGTTGTAGCTCATTGCAGTCTCCACTGTCGGATCGTTTGAACCTGGTCGTTCGGGGTCAAGGGTCGAGGTTCGCGCCGCGCGTCAGTGCGCGATGCAGACGGATTTGGTTTCGGTGAAGCCTTCGATCGCGTACTGGCCGAATTCGCGGCCGATGCCCGATTGCTTGTAGCCGCCGAACGGCATCGACGGGTCGAGCGGGATATGGCAGTTCACCCACACGGTGCCGGCCTCGATCTGCGGCACGAGGTTCATCACGCGCTTCAGGTCGTTGCTCCAGATGCTCGCGGCGAGGCCGTACGGCGACGCGTTCGCGAGGCGCACGGCGTCGGCCGCGTCGTCGAACGGCACGACGACGATCACCGGGCCGAACACCTCGTCGCGCACGATCGCGCTGTCCGGATGCGGATCGGCGATCACGGCCGGCTTCACGAAATAGCCGGGCAGGTCGTCGGCCGGCGTGCCGCCCGCAAGGAACGTGAGGCCGGCGCGGCGCGCGCCTTCGATGTGCTGGACGACCTGGTCGCGATGGCGCGCGGAGACGAGTGGGTTGACCTGCGCAGTCGTGTCGAGGCCCGCGCCGAGCTTCATCGACTGCGCGACGCCCGCGAGGCCGTCCGCGAGCTGCGCGAACTTGCTGCGATGCACGTAGATGCGCGACGCGGCCGCGCACACCTGCCCCTGGTTGAAGAACGCGCCGGCGGCGACGCCGTCGAGCGCCTGCGCGACGTCGATGTCGTCGAGCATCACGATCGGGTTCTTGCCGCCGAGTTCGAGCGAGAAGCGCGTCATGTTCTGCACGGCCGCCGCGCCGACCAGCTTGCCGGTCGCGGTCGAGCCCGTGAACGAGATCTTTGCGATCGACGGATGGCTCGCGAGCGCGGCGCCGCAGGTGCGGCCGCCGGTGACGACGTTGAACGCGCCGGGCGGCACGCCGGCTTCGCGCGCGAGTTCGGCGAGGCGCAGCGCGGTGAGCGGCGTTTCCGGCGACGGTTTCAGCACGATCGTGCAGCCGGCCGCGAGCGCGGGAATCAGCTTCCACACCGCGATCATCAGCGGGAAATTCCACGGCACGATCGCGGCGATCACGCCGACGGGCTCCTTGCGCGTATAGGCCGTATAGCGCGTGCCGGGCGGGAACGGGATCGACACGTCGAGCGTCTGGCCGGTGATCTTGGTCGCCCAGCCGGCCATGTAGCGCACGTATTCGACGCTCGCGCCGACCTCGATCGCGCGCGACACGTGGATCGACTTGCCCTGGTTCAGCGTTTCGAGCTGCGCGAGCGTTTCGGCGTCGCGTTCGATCAGGTCGGCGAGTTTCAGCAGGATGCGTTCGCGGTCGGCCGGGCGCAGGCCGCTCCACACGCGCGTGTCGAACGCGCGCTTCGCGCTGGCGACCACGCGATCGACGTCGTGCTCGTCCGCATCCGCGACCGTTGCGAGCCGCTCGCCCGTCGCGGGGTCGTACACGTCGAGCCGGGCAGCCGCGTGCGCGGGCTGCATTTCACCGTCGATGAAGAGGCCGAAATCGCGCGCAACGAAGGTGCGCACGGTGTCGCTGACGGCGACGAAATTCGTAGTGCTCATGGGCGTCTCGAAGGTTGTCGTGGCTGGACCGCGTGCGCGTGGGCACGCGGGCGTCGGACCACTGTATCGACGACGGATCGCGCTCGGTGAGCGCAAATTGGCAGCGCGTGGGAAAACGTAGAGGGCGGCAGGTTCGATACCCTGCGCGAGGAGAGGGGCAGGAAAACTACAGGAACAACGCCCCCACTAGTTCCGTACGATTCGACACGCCGAGCTTGCGATACATGCGCATCAGGTGCGTCTTGACGGTCGGTTGGCCGAGCGCGAGATCGCGCGCGATCTCCTTGTTCGAGCGGCCGTCGCGCACGAGGCGCGCGATCTGTTCCTCGCGATAGGTCAGCCGTTCCTCGCAGCCGATCCGGTGAATCCCGCGCCGCGCGCGCAGCAGCGGGCTCAGTGCGGCTTCGGCGACAGGCTGCAGCCGCGCGAGCGCATCGATCTCGCCCGGTGCGAACCGGCCCGCCGTGCTATTTCCAGC
>NZ_WHNU01000071.1:0-23522 GCF_009362305.1 Burkholderia sp. BE17 | reverse complement strand
GTTCACGCAAAGTGCGAAAGTAAACGCGATCCGCCGACAGTTTACAAGCGCTGCGCTATCTCATTGAATGTAAACGCTTCTTTCCGGCCTCGGCAACCGGGGCTCGAAGATATGTATAAGACGATGGGCTCAGGCAGGGGACGCCGCCGCAAGGTTCTCGCTCCCTTATACTCGCAGAACTTACGAAGAACAATCCAACGGGGTCCAAGTGCAAGTCCGCGTCAAACTGCCAGCCGGTCAGCTCATCGAGCTTACGAGTTTTTGCAAGGCGATTGCTGAGGCGCTTCGCCCGACGGCGGAGTGGCAATTTGAGGGCATCAAATGCATCGTTGCGAAGATGCAAAAGTTTCATCGACCGATGGTGCAGCCTGACGACAGTGGCGAGCGACTGGCCGCGGGGCTATCGCAGACTGCGCTGCAGGTCAAAGGCAACGACGAGCCAAGCCAACCGCCTCAGGAGCGGCGCGAAGCCGAAGAGCAGCGCGCATCGGAGGTGCAGCACGCTTCCGATTCGCAACAACAGACCATTGGATTGTCAGAGGCTCCTTATCCCTTGACCGAGGATGAGCGGCGTATGTTGAACCGCATCTTGCCGAGCTTGCCGCCCCTGCGGTATCCGATCGCGGACGACGACAAGGCGGCGTTTCTCAATGCCTGGTCTGGTTTGAGCGATCGACCTGCCTGGGAACCCATTCTGATGTCTGCTGCGGACCTAGAGCGGTACAAGATGGAGCAAGCGGAGATTCAGATACGCCATCAACGCGCTTTACGTGATGAGTTTGCGCGCGGGCGACTCGCAGCGGTTGACGCCGGACGCGCTCCTTTGGTGACGCTAGCTCCGGGCGCTTTCATTCTGAGGGAGTCGGCGATTGCCTATTTAAGCCGTTGTGGCCTACTGCCAGAAGACGGTGATTCGGACGTCGATACTGAGCGCCATTATCAATCGCCGGAGCCGGAGCGTAAGTCCGCTCCGGCGACTATGCCGGTCGCGGTTCGTGAGCCCGAAGTTAAGCAACCAACGACGCTTGCGACACGAAGGGTTAAGAGCGCTGTTGTCGATCTCACAGAGGATGATCGGGACTCGACGGGTTGTTGTGCCAATTCTGGCAGACTGCCACAGCCGGCTCAGGGTGCCGAAGTGCGCAAGGTAGGCAAGGTCGCTCGTTTACCGCGCGTCATCGAGCTAACCGGACTCGGACGGAGCTCGATCTACAACCGCATGGACTCGCGGTCACGGTACTACGACCCAACGTTCCCCCGATGCTTTTCTCTTAGCACTAGCGAGACCGGCGCAGTGGGGTGGGACGAAGAACAGGTCCGCGCATGGGTTGCCGCGCAAGCCGCGAACTCTCGGGGGTGAAAATTGCAGCGTCCCTCAACGGACGCTCGAAGAACGGTCACTATTGTGGCGTGGTAGCGGTCAGGCTGCCTGGCCGCTGGATGCGGTCGAGCGCATCACGAAGGCCTGTAAATGAGGTGGGGCTGGGGCGTCGCAGAGAACGCTGCCGGAATGCCTTCCGGTCAGCGGCGCAACGAGGCGCAACGCTATCGCGTTCTCGGCGCGTGATGATCGCTGCGTTACTGTGTGATGAGAAAATTTTCCTTCTCTTTGCCCGACTCGATCGCGTCCTTGAGCCACCTCGGCATTGGCCCTTTACCGGTCCAGGTGTCATCATTGTTTTCCGGATTCCGATATTTTGGTTCCCCGGGCGCCTTCTTGGATGAAGCCCTCCCATTGCGCGCCGTGCCGATAGCGAACCCCAGCTCTGCTGCGGTGATGCTGTATTTGGCAATCTTCACTTTCATGTCGGCGATGGTTTCGGTCTTTTCCTTTTTCTTCTCCTCGTTCGCCTGCTTCTGCAGTTCTTCTATCTGCTTTTGAAGTTCATCGTAAGTCGGCACGGTCGGTTCTCTTCTGGTTGTTCAAGTCAGACATGATGACATGAGGCGACTCTGGCCGCTACAGTACAGGCTTGACCGGTAATGGCGAAGCGCTCTTGCGAGCTGTCGAATCCGCCGTTGCCACCGAATTGCTGGTGCAACTATTTTTCTCAGTCGACATGTCGAACGGCAACGCAACCGATCATCGCCCACCCGGAATTTACAACCCGTCACAAAACGCGGATAGGGACGAGTTGTCGTACCGACTCCCGATGCAGCAGGGCGCCTACCCAGTAGATGCATTCCCGAACGTCATCCGGCAGGCAGTAGTTGATGTTGACGGTGAACTGGGTGGCGGCATAGAACTCGGCGCGTCTGCGGCGCTGGGCGTCGTCTCGCTCGTGTGTCAGGAGTTTGTCAATGTGGCGCGTCCCAGGATGCGTCCGACGGCCTGCTCGCTCTTCCTCGTCACGATTGCCGAAACCGGAGCCGGGAAGTCGGAAATCCAGGGAAGGTTCGCGAGTTCTCTCGAGCAGTTTGAGCGTAAGGAAGAAGCGCGCGCGAAAGAAGCAGGCGACGACTATAAGGATCTGTCCAGCCGGGAGCGGCTTTCGCGGTTACGCACGCTGCGGGCAGACCGTGAGGAACGGCTTGCAGGTTACGACGCTCTGCGCGAGCAGTACGACGCGCTTGAGAAGAAGGAAAAACAGCCGGTCGTGGAAGGCCGAGGCCGTAGGGGCACGGACGGTCCGAGCGCGGCTGAGCGTGAACGTGAGCAGCGCCAGTCGATACAGCAGGCCCGTACGGAAAGGCTGGCGCTCAAACCCCGCCTGGATGAATTCGAGAAAGAGTTGGCTGAAATCGAGCGGACCCTCCGGTCATTGATGGGCAATACCGCCCGCCGACTCGTCTACGGACGAGGATCATTTGCCGGATTTCGTAACGGACTTCAGGACAGGTGCCGGTCGGCAGGAGTTGTTTCGGCGGAGGCGGGCGGAATCCTTAACAGCTCTCTGGTGACGCGCAACATGGACGCGTGGAACGATCTGTGGGGTACCGAGTTCTACCGGGAGACCTATGACAAGCGCGAATACGTCATCGATGCTCCCCGTCTGACTGTAGCGCTAATGCTCCAGCCCAAACAGTTCGAGAGATTCATGGACGCATACGGCG
The DNA here is from genome assembly GCF_009362305.1 of Burkholderia sp. BE17. NCBI lineage: Bacteria > Pseudomonadati > Pseudomonadota > Betaproteobacteria > Burkholderiales > Burkholderiaceae > Burkholderia > Burkholderia sp. BE17. The sequence goes on along the minus strand of NZ_WHNU01000071.1, from coordinate 20,468 downwards.
AGAATGCGCTGGACAATGGCTTTCTTTCCAGAACGCTCCTGCTGAAGGTTCCGCGGCAATTTCGAAGGTCGGTCGGTGGGGGCGACGAACCGGCCCACGACATTGTCAGTGTCGGGAAATTTCACGAGCGTGTGCAGCAGATTCTGGATCAGGATTTCCCGTGGATCACCGAGCGGATTGCTCTGAAGCTGACGGGAAAGGCGCGGCGTTATTGGGACGGATACTACAACGAGTTGAACGCCGCGCTGGACAGGAAGCAGTTCGATGCTGAGATGGAAGGATTCGTCCGCAAGCTTCCCGAGCAGGCTGCGAGACTCGCGGCACTCTTTCACTACTTCGAGCACTATCCCATCTCGACAACCTATCAACTAGACGAAGCAACTGGCCGCGGGACTCCGTCGAATAATGAAATTCCGGTGGAGACAGTTCGTGCAGCGGTTCGCCTGTGTGACTGGTACATGGCGGAATTCCACAAGCTGGTAGTTTCGCATGAGCTGCCGGAAGAGTTCACGTCATGGGCCTATTCGACCCAGGTCAGGACTAACGCCGACAGGATCTATCGGACGATACAGAGAAATTACCGGAAGTACGAGGCGCGGCAGAAAAGCTCATGTATCCGGCTAACGTATCGCGACGTCCAGAACGGCAATCGCACAATAAAAGGGCAGGCTGAGATTCTTGCCGCGCTCCACTGCCTCGCCGCAGAGCAGAAGGTGCATCTCGGCAGTGGTCCTAATGGGGGTGTCTTCGTCTGCTTCAATTCCTTTCATGCGTACTGCTGTAACCGCTGCACTTCTCCTCAGACGACTCAGAGCGTTCAGTCTCCCAGTATTCCGTCGCCCGTTACCGAATCTCCAGGAATAGAACAGAGCACCGAGAGAAGTGAGTCCGAACCAGCAGCAGGTGCAGCCGATGGCGAGTGGCCAATACAGGAAAATGGATCTCCCGTTCCTTCCCTTCTAGATGACATAAGAGCTAGTAATCCTCGTTTCTTTTCCGCTCGGGACACTAGTCGCGGGACTAGGACGGAAGAAGACGACCAGGTTGCGCCTTCGCGTGAAGACGTGCCGAAAGCATAACGAAGGTGAGCGAGCCCATCGAGATGAACGACCTCCATGCATTTCGGCTGGCAGAGATGAGAAAACAGTTGGACGGCAATGATTCCAGTGTCGGGACTTGAGAGCCACCTGATGAACGAGGCAGCGCTGGCGAGATACCGGCCGATGAAAATAGCTAAAAACTACTATCAACATATTTTAATAGCAAAATATCGTCGCCGTGAATCACTACAGTAGTAGAAGTAGCAGTGTAGAAATTGATGATTACGATCTTCAAGGTGATCATGGTACCTCTCGTAGGTCAGCGGACATATTCAAATAAATCAATGGTATAAAACGAAAATATCGTATTGCGGAAAATTCTACGCATTCGGCGCGATGTCCGCCTCGTGCGATGGGCTTCCGGTCGGAGCATCGCGTCTTTCGACCCACGGGTTCTTCCAGCATCGCGGCGAGCCGTCGCGAGTAAACGAAGCCAGCTTCTCAGTTGACTACTGTCGGCACTACGTCATTCCTGGTTTGCTCAGGAGATCACCGATCGCACCGGCATAAGTTAATCGTCGGCTCCTGAGCGAGGTCGCGGACAGAATTGCCGAGAGCTGAATGGTGTTGTTCTCTCTGGTATGCAATAGAAGCGCGATGCTCTGCTGAGAGCGAAAAGAGTACGTGTGCTAATCGCATCCCATAAGCAAGACTGTCGCCCAGTTTCCGGGTAGGCTTACCCCGATGGAGGCCAACCGTGGTCTGACTGGGACGTCACGTGAGTTTGCGAGTGACTCTACTTGAGCCGATACGCGTTCCGTCTACCTGTCGAGCCGAGTACTGGTCTAATCTGGTTTCAGTAGTTGGAACGCTAACTTGTCGAAGATGGAGTGGTCTGTAACTCACGATCACCGTGCTCTTCGAGAAGTAATGTCTCCCTATTTCGTGAATCTCTTCTATCGATGAATTCCGGATTGGAACGTTGTTATATCTCTCAAAGATTCTGAGACAAGTTAGAGTATCTATCTCCTTCCAAAGATACCAACCGAGTTGGTTCGCTAGCATCTCGATACCTGGATGACAACTCATTGGAATCGATACTGACTTTACATTACAATCGTTCATGAGAAGTCGTCGGTAAGCAGTCGATCAGATGAAATCTTCTCGTCATGTCGGGTTAAGGTATTTCTTACTGCTGTCCTGAATGCTAGGGAGGAGTAGTGCGCTTACGATAGTAAAGCCTGCTCTCTCAACGATTAGGGGTCGAGTCAATCGCATGAATCGACGAGACCTCGCTTGCTAACGACTCAGGACAGGCAATGATTGACGAGAACGAATTCAAACATGTGGCCGATGTTATTCATGGCGAGAACGTGGAGATCAAGCCATATCAAACCCTTCTCTTCGACCTGAAAGGAGACAAAGTCGAGTCCGCCTATGGGCCATGCGAAGGTAGTATCGCCAGTGACGTCGATTACATCGCACAGTGTGTGCAGAAGGTAATCGAGAGCAAGTGTCAACTGTTTCATCTGATTCCGGTGAGGACGAATCTTCAGACTCGACCGAACACAATGAGCTTCAGGGCGAGTGAGCTTGGAGAATGCTTCCTGAAGTGCGTGCAAATGGACCTTGATCGGGTGACAGACAAGTATCCAACAATCGGCAAGTACAATCCGTACTTCGGGATCTTTCATCATGCAGTGACGCGTGAGGTGGAGTTCGAGAACGCTACAGCGCGATTGGACACGGTAGCCAGTGAGGAGTGGCTTCGCTTTCGCGATAGAGACTTCTGGCCGGATGAGACATTGGCTCTGTTCATCGATTGCTTGAATGAAGCAGTCGAGCGGATTCGCCGGGAAGGCAACAGCGAGGCTTTCTGGGATTGGAAGAAAGCGTTCGAGCGACAACCTGGTGAGAACGAACAGACGCTGTGGTCGCTCATTCTCGCGTGCCTGAATGTGAACCATCATCTGTCGATACTGCGGTTTGATCTCGGATATGCGCAGTACTACTGCGACCCGGAACTGTCAGGTGCGCTGGCGATTACCTACGACGAAGTGAGACGCCATCGGGTAGCACTGAGACGCTTTCTCAAGCAAGAACTGAAGAAGAGGCTGCGTCCAGGGGCGTGCAAGGGTATGGGTTTCGCGATCAAAGGCGAATACGGCCTGGATAAGACGTACCACTTCCACGTCGTCGTAATCCTCAATGGCGATGTCGTCGGCGAGGACATCTCGGTAACAGAGATGATCTGCGATCAGTGGCGGGACACGATCACGAACGGTAAGGGCGGCGCGTACAACTGCAACAAGGCGAACTACAGGGAGTGCGGCATTGGCTCGGTCCGGTATTCGAGTGAGAAGTTGCGAATTCTCAGGACGAAAGTCGTGCCGTATGTGACGAAGCCGGACTTCTATATCGGCATGGTGAAGCCAGAGGGGCATCGCTCGTTCTGGCCGAGCCAGCCGCCGAAGATCGAGGCGAGGAGAAGAGGAAGGCGGCGCAGCAAGGCAGAGTCGCGGTGTACTATCGACAGCTCAGCGCAGGCGAAATAGCTCTTCTCGAACTTGTTCGACTGTGACGCCGTGCTTGAGGTGAATCCGCACCGGAATAATCAGCTCAACGCGCTCTGGTAAGTTGGAGGCATGCGCGAGGCAGCGGATGGCGCCGGTCACGGTGCCTTCGGTAGCAGAGTCGGGCCGGAAGATTATCTCCAGGGCATGCGGTTCGTGCTGATGCCGGAATTCGTCGCATTCCAGTACCCATCCCGTGGCTTCTTCTGTCGGGCGGTGAGGTTTCCAGTAAAAGCCGTTTGGATCGTGACGTTGTCTCGTCCACACACCCGACAGGTCAGCAACGCTGCGTTCCAGGCTTGGTGTAAAGATGCTGGGCATCGCGTTGAGTGCCATAAAGCGATCCGCAATACTCACGAACGCGCCGGCAGGGGGCGTCGGCGGCGCGCTGAACAGCGGTTTCTCTTCATCGGTGTCGTTCTCATCGTCGCATCCTGCGGGTATGCCGAAGACTATCGCGCCTTCAGACTGCAACGTGACGAGCAAATTTTTTGCCGGCTGCTGCCCGGCATTTCCGATTACGAGTGTTACGGTCGAGAACAAGCAATCGTTCAATCGATGGTGAATGCTCTCCAATTCGGTTCTGATTTGCCGTAACCACTCTGGGTAGGCTTTCTTCTCGTAACGCTCGATCGCCTGCGCGCTCGCGGGTTTCCATTCTTGAAAACGACTGGCCGTCCTGTCAAAGGTGGATAGCGTACCGAGATGACGCGCGGGAGGTTCCTGTGGAAAGTCGCTTTCCATCGGGAACTGTGCGTGGATCTCTCCCATCAGGATTTCGATTTCGGACTTGGTCAATGCCGGAAAAAGTGTGACCTCCGCTTCGATCCGGTTGTCCGGAATATCGGACAAAGCAAAGGCGAGCTCGGGGTGTTGGCTGGACAGGCGTGAAACCGTCTTGCGCAGTTCCTCGATCGTCTTGTCACGCTCGTCCTTTTCCGGCGGAAGCTTCCACTCCGCTGGCAGCCGTTGGAAGGGAAGCAACTGCGACTTGGCGGTTACCAGTGCCGCCGTGTCATCCGAGAGGAACGTTACCTGAACGCTGGACTGTTGCCGCTTCAGCCACAACGCTTCCGCCACGATCTGGTCGTCGGAGTTCTGCAGATCCAGTTCCGGAAAATCTTCCGCGTTGATTCTCGACATGAGAAGTTCAACGATGACGGTGAAATTCCGGATAGTAGTGATGATCCGGTTGTCGTCGGAATCGATCACCTGCGCAAAAAGACTCCAAGCCTTACGCGCTCTCGGCGCTCGCCGAGCATTGCCGCCATCTTTGTGGCGATCGATTTCGCGCTGTACCGCACGCGGGACCGCGATAGTCACATTGCTGTCAGCTGTAACCAGCGACCAATCGATCGTCTGGAAATCAAGACACTGCAAGAAAAAGTTGGTGTCCGGTACAAGGATGTGCATGACGCGTGCGATGGGCGGTTGTCTGGATTTTGGAGCAACAGGATAGCGCTTTTCGCCTGCCTCGCCCAATCAGGCACTTCGCGAGAGTGCGAGTTGTTATGTGCGGCAATTCAATCGATATCGTTGAGACGTCCGCTACTCGCGGACATACTGGCGTTCGACACGGGATTCGACGGCAGCGACCCTCCCAAAGTAACTAGGTTGGCTCATGTGGTCGCCAATGAGAAGATGATCGGCGCCGCGTATCTTCCCGCGGACGGAGGGTCCAATGAACAAAGACTCGGACGAAGTTGCCGACCTCAGACGTCTCGTAATGTCGTTGAGCGACGAGCTGGATATGGTCTTTGAAGAGGTGATCAGGCAAATCCGGCGTCTCGATGCGTATCAAATGGTACTGGAGGGGCTGAGCACCACGCATCAGGATCGGCAGACTGTCTTGCGGGAGGTCGATATTCAGATTGAGCAACTTGCTCGGATGCCGGCTATTGAGCCGAGGGTGCGCGAGCGGTACCTTGGCCAGATTATGGAGCACCTGGGGCCGTTACTTGTCGCCCTCACTCGACCTCGTCCGCAATCGAACTGAACCGACCGCGAGGCCTCGCGCAATTACGAGAGCAATGATCGCGTCGCTTGGATCGGCTACGCGCTCAGCGAGGAACTAGCGAAGGGAGAATGGTGGTTTCAGGCATCGCCGACCGTCGATGTGAGCTTTCGCGTATTCGACCGCAAACTGACAGGCAGCTTGCTCCGATGCGAAGTAGCCGAGGATGCCGAACGCTTCCTGTTTGCCGCCCTTGCGCGTAACCAGTGCGGTAGCTGCGTAGCCTGGCATTGAAAGCGAGGCCAACGGCATGATGGTCGTTGCTTCGTATTCCACGGGATCGGCGTGCATGGCAGTCTCTCCGTTGTCGGCAACCCAGCGAGCAGGCGCAAATCGACGTCACTATGTTAGACCGACTGCCGGCCGACGCCAACCTCTTCATGCTCGCCATCTCGTTGACATATCGGTGACGCAACGCTGACCGGTGCTTAAGCTCGTCGACGTCAGCCGCTCGACGCATGCTTGTGGAGCCCTGCGTATCCATAGGTCAACTGGCGGTCCCGGTTCTCAGTGAAGGCGATGGTGAAGCATTGCACGTCCGAACAGTACTGGATTGGCGACCGCCTAGTTGCGCGGAAGATCTGACTGATTCGCCGTGCGAAATCTCGCCAATTCGATGGTCGTATAACCGTTCAGTGATCAGACAGCGTTAATTCCTTGACAACCTTGCGGGTAGAAAGACGTATAGGCCGCCTCACCGGTCGCAGTACGTGGAGAGAGTAAGTGTCTGTCTATTGACATTGGATTTTTGAAGGGCGATAGAATCAAGTAGGCATCGGCGACGCGGGGATTCTGTCAGCCGTTTGCCTTGCTCAAAATGGCCGGGAGAAATGGCGCGCGCAAGGCGCTGGGCTTATACAGACGGAGACCACAATGAATAAAGTAAAGACCGTCGTACTTTTGATCGGGATTTCCTCTTTGCAAGCATGCAGTGTTCCAGTCGATCTTGGAAAAGGAAGTGTGCTTGGAGAGGGTGGCATCCCATCAACACGTGCCGTGTTACGAACAGAAGGCGTGACGGGGGGAGTTGACGCGTTTATTACAACTGAGTCGTCCGAGTCGAAAAAGAGCGACCTCAAGATGAAGGTAGATCAGGCCTTGGCACAAGACTTTGCCGACACCCTTGCCGCGTGCAACAAGGTTTTTGCGGGTTACGAGAATCAGGCCAGCAACCTGAAGTGGACATCGTTCGGGATTGCCATGGTAGGCACGGTAGCGGGGGCCGTCATTGTGCCGGCCTTGGCTGCAAGTGCGGCAGCGCATAAGGTCGCCATCGCTGCATGGGGCGGGCTATCCGGTGCGGCAAATTCGGCCCAAAACATACTGAACCAGCAAGGGCTATCCGCCCAGGACGTGGTGAAGACCAGGGAGCAGATACGGACTAGGTTCGAAGATGCCATGGCCGCCTATTTCGATCCGAAGAACGGCGAGGACGCACGTATTGCAGCCCTGCAGAAGGCCGCAGTGGCCTGTGTCAGCTATGCCATTCAATCGCCGTCAACCCAGGTGCAGGGCGGCTCCAAATGATCCAGCCTGATCTAATGTTTCGCGGATAAGGAGACTTGCGATGTCCCATTTTGTCGCGTGCAGAAAACCGGTCCTCAACAGAGGTTCTGCGCCATACAGCTTTCTCGAGGAACTGGTAACTTGGGGTAAGACGGCCGATCCAATCATATTTCAGCCAAAACCAATTTACGAAATCTACTCGGATGTCGAAGCTCAACTCGGGCCGTACCCGCCGGAGAATCTCGAATACCGGAAGGCGGTGATGCTGGAGGTCTTGCGCGTGCTCGCTGGCTTCGAAAGTTCATGGAAATGGGACGCTGGCAGGGATACAACTAACCCTGACTCAGATAAGCCCTGCACAATGGAAGCCGGTGCGTTTCAGGTGTCAGGCGATTCAATGAACTTCGATGGTTCATTGCGCACCTTTGCCAGGAAGGTTGCGGGAACTGATGACTGTAACACCTTCCGAGAAGTCACAAAAACAAATCATCCGTTCGCAATTGAATACTGCGCGCGCCTGCTTCGATTCACGCTCAATCACCATGGCCCAATAAAGCATCACCAGATTCAGGAGTGGCTGAATCGTGATGCGGTTCATGAGTTCAGCGTTGCTCTAAACGACAATTCGTGAGCCGCATTGTGTTAATCCCGCGACTGCGGTGATCACGCATTGGTTGGGCACGACTGAAGCGCGACTGGAGCTCTTGCGCGATTTCATATACGTGGTCGTACTCGAGGGTACAGCTTGTTTCGCCTGGTACGTCGCAGGACTCGGATCGGTCGCGCTCGGTCGTGCCGCAGTCGTAGACGACAAGAACTCGACTGTGTCGCAGGCGGCCGTATCGGTGCCGGAACACGTGCAAGACGGTTGCGACGTGCGGCGGGGTTGATGTCGAAGTATGAGGAAAGACGGATGTCGGAAATCAAGAATGTGGTCGCTGCGAAAGCGTCGGCGACAATTGGTGATGAGATTCAGGTTCACGTCTACGGGGTCGGCCATGGCGACTGTCTGCTCGTTGAGTTGAAGCAGGCGGGCTTGCCATGCTTTCGGATGCTTTACGACGGCGGGAAGAGCGCGGGAAATCATATCGGCGAACTCACGACTTACCTGACCCGTAACCGGCGGGTCGAGGGCCCAGATCTGGATGTCGTTGTGCTCTCGCACGTCGATCACGACCATCAGGGCGGGCTGCATACGCTCGCTACCCAAGCGGAGCTGCGTATTGGAGAGTATTGGGGGCCATGCCTGCCCGCCTTCCGGCGACTCACGTGGCTCTTTTCGCAGCGTGTTCAGAATGCCGTCGCTCGCGCTGACGGGTTGGAACGCTCGATGTCGGAACGCGGTGCCAAGGTGATCTACCCGATGGAAGGGTACGTCGGCAGCTGGGTGGCTGGAAAGGTGCGCGCGGCCGTTATTTCGCCGCCTGCGCGCCTGCTAAAGCGACTGCTTCGTGGGCGGCGGGAAGACATCAAATCCCTAACGGACATTGCAGGTCCGACGCCCATGGAGTGGCTCATCGCGCCAGCCGAAACGGATGTTGAAATGGAGACGCGGGAACGCGGTGGTGGTCTTGAGCAGCGCACATTCAGCGTGCCGTCCGATTTTGACGATCAGCCGATGGCGTCGCCCGTTGCACCAGATCCGGTAACAGGGTTCTACAGCGACGAAGCAACGGAACCCAACTTCTTCGGGAACCGGCTCCTGAACAACACATCGCTCGTAATTGCGCTGGATGTCTATCTCGATGGGAAGCGGCGCAGGCGCGTCCTGCTGACGGGGGACCAGGAGAACTGGTCCTATATCGCGTCTCGGCATCCGGCGGGACTCGGCGTCGATGTCCTGAAGATGCCGCACCACGGTGGCATGGTGTATCTGGCAGACCGGAAGGACGACGATCAGGACGACCGTGATGCCGGGGTGGTCGAGCAGACCTATCTGTGGCTGAAGCCGCGCATTGCGATCGTAAGTGCGCAGGGAACATATGACCTGCCGCACACCCGTATGCGCGACGCCTTACGTGCGGCAGACGCCACGATCCTGTGCACGAATATCCGGGGTGTTGAACGCATTACACCTCCTCACGGCGATCTCGTGCTGGAACGCAGCTGCTATGAGGCCTTTGAGTGCGGGGGGAACGCACAACCACGGACAACCGTGCTAACGATGACTTCTGACTCCGAGAAGATGGACCGTGCCGCCTGCGCGTCTGGCTCCGGCGGTAGAGGCGTTGCGCCGATCGTGGTGATGACCCAGCGCGTCGTCGATCCGGATGAAGCGTTCGTTCGCTGGACTCGGACTGAGCTTGAACACCACGCCCTGTGGCTGAAAGAACTGCTTGTCAAGGCACGGGCCGGCTTCGCGGAAGCGGTGACCGGCAAAGGCCTGCTGGCGGCAATGGAATGTGCCCCGGTCGACTGGCGCCACATTGAGACGCACGCGAGGGCGAGCGGACGTCATCACTTTCTTGCCTCGCCCTATCAGGCACTGCATTACGCGAGGGCGCGCGGGTTTATCTGGGCGTCGGAAGAAGACCTGCATTACCCGAGCGGCATCCGATTCTACGCGTTGCCGACGCACAAGGAGCTGGATGGGATATGGAGATGGCTGTCGGCGATGCCGAATCTCCTTTTTTGCGCGGCGCTTTCCAGAGGTGCTGTTGTGGGTAACGACAGGTTGTCGATCTTGAATGGAGCGGATACGGAAGGGCTCTCTCGTCTCGTTGCCGCAAGGATGTGTTTGCCTGCCGAGGTCGCGAGAACGGAGATCATGCCTCAGCTGTTTCTTCGCATGGCGGAGAGCTTTTCGTTCCGCATCTGTAACGAACGGTATCCCTATCGCGCGTACGGGCATGACATCTGGGGACAGGAATTGCTTTGGCTACAAAGGAAAAACGGTGCGACCGCATTTGTGCCCGACCTGTTCGATGAGGACTGGCAAGAGCACATTTTTTCTACGTATGTCGCCAACAGGGATAGTCTTGAATTCTTGCTATGTGAAGCTCGACGCAGCGCCTTTGTCGGACCGGTCTTACGCGCCAACGAAGGGGGATTGGCGATCCGGTTTGACGCTTTCACATCGTTCGAACGTGAGTTTGAGCACGGCCCAAAGCGTCGGCTGGCGGGCGTATTCCGTGAGCGTTTCGAAAAAGCGGGATGGTTGCGACTGCCATAGAACGGTTAGCGAAGAGTGACGGCAGATCCGTTGGTAAACTGTGTGCTCTGCCACGAGGTCGACGGCCGTGTTTGGCGGTGGCTTGCCCCGTCAAGTTGTCGCCATGTTCGTACAGGCCGGCAGTCGAGTTGGGCAATGCCTCCCAAGGTCCCGCTTCTCTGCGAGATTGCCAAAATGACAAAACAGCAAGCAGGAAACGCCCTACAGGCGCTTCTAGACGAAAAGATGCGGGTGTTTGCCGATGCCTTTGTTGATGGATCGCGTCGCCTTTTCGTCGATGATAAGGGGGCACTGGTCCATCCCGGTGAGTTCGGCTCGTACCGAGAGGCTATCACAAAGGACTATTTAAGTGCTTTTGTTCCACAGCGAATGGCGATCGACTCAGGTTTTGTCGTAACGGCATCTGGCCGCATCAGTACCCAATGCGACATCGTCATTTACGACCGGTCCGTGACTCCCCTGCTGCAGAATGACCATAAGCAGAGATTCTTCCCGATGGAATCGGTCTGCGCGGTTGGTGAGGTGAAGTCAGTGCTCTCATTGGGGGATCTGAAAACCGCGCTGCGCAAGCTTGCGGGTATGAAATCGTTGCGGGACACTCTATACGAGCCGAGCTACGTACATTGTTCAAAGAAGCAGGGGTTAGCTTCCATATACGAGCCGCACCGGGATGAGCGGGACCAGATTGTCACGTTTCTCCTTTGCGAGGCGTTTTCATTCGACATCGCAGACAACCTTGAAGAAGTGCTTGCGTGTTATATGCAGGAACACCCTCAATACCCGTCAAACCTTCGTCACAACTTCGTACTAAGCATTGGCGACGGGCTGTTGACATACCTCCATCCCTCGGGCACGTTGTGCCAATTTCCATCGCGATTGACGGAAGTCGTCCACTTCGACAACACTGAAGAGCCTCAGCGCGTAACTTTGGAGGCGCGTCGGATGAAGAATCGTTTGGTGATGCCTCTTCCAGGGTCCTTCGAACATCTCAGACATTTTTCGACCATGATGCACCAGGCGCTGATGGTAGTCTCTGTTCTGTTTCCGGATATGGGACGATATATCCAGGCGCAAGACGACGTCTTGTACAAGGATGTTGACGTCGTGCTTAAACCGTGACGGCAATAAACTATGCGACGCACAGTTATCTGTACTCGCCGACAAGGAATGATCGGTGTGATGGCAGTCAAGAGCAAGAGCGAGTTGTCCGACCGAGGTTAGTTCAGAGGAAATGTCCACAGATATGTGTCGCCCGGCAGACCCTTTAGCCTTGCGTTTTGTCTGAGCTGACGTGCTTGTGACAGCGTCAACTGCGCGCCGATTACGACGGCGTAGTACTTATTGCCGGCATAGGGCGCGTACACGTCTGCAGCGAACCCGCGCTCGCGAATCTTGCTCGCCTGGCTCTCGGCAGCCGCGCGAGTAGGGTGAGAGCCAGCGATAACGAACCAGACATTCTCCGGCGTGCTACCGAACAGCCCGCGGCTAATTTGCTGGGTAGGTGTCTCTTGTGGAAGGGAGAACGTCTTGACGGAGTCGCTACGTGGAACTTGTGCATATGCGCTGGCTATCATGTTCCATGACGATTGGCTGAGATTCATGCTCGGTGCGCGAGGCAGCTTGACCTGAACGCCATTAAGAGCGGTCGTTATCAATGCGGGCGCTACAATTCCCAACTGGAATATTTTGACAAGGTCGCGCTCGCTTTTGTGCAGCCAGCCTGTGAGGCCGCCAATCCCGAACAGGACCGCAACTTTTATCAGGTAGGCCGCGATAGCAAGTGTTGTCACCTGTAAAAGCAAAGTTTCTAGGTCAACGGCGATAAGACTGACGAAAACGGGAGCAATTCCGCCAATCCCGGCAATCAGAATTCGCTGTCGGCCGTTGATTGCGTTGCCGTTGTCGGCCCTATCGCCTACAGCGTCCATGATCCACCTCATCAGGAATAGTTTGCTGTCTACTTGTTGATCTTTTCTCAGACGCATGCATGCTCTGCTGCTGCTCAGCACGCAGGTCTAGCCATATAGGCATAGATGATCTGAAATGCTAAAGGAAAGCATAGTTATCCGGTCCAGCAAGTAAAGCTCAATTCGTACAACTCCTGTCGTAATTATGCGTGTCAAAAATTCGTGCATGTGAAAGCGATTTAAAATGTTCAGACGTAGGATTGGGAAAGGTGCTGCGGTATGTTTTTCAATGTGATGAATGAGCATCGTGAAGCCGCGGATTAGCATATTTTCGAGCGGAGGGCACGGGCGATGGGCAGAAACTTTGGCTTATCAGAATGATTTTAAAGGGATTGTTTCGTTTATGAGTTGCGCATATCTTTGATCATGATCAAATAGAACCTGAACATATCAAGGGTGACGTGCCGACATCTGCTGGCTCTTCAAAATGGGGAATGCGGTTGTTTGCAAAAGTAGTGCCAGAAAGGCCATGCGCGTTCCTCGGGAAAATGCTGACTGTATTGATTGGACGCAGTTACTAGCCTTAATGCAAACATGAAATTTGAAGAATGCAGGGGATACGATAAGCCAACCAAAACGACTCCCAAACTGCCGCCGTCAGCTCAACACTTGAGGCAACGCCTCTTGTGCTCGCGGCAATGTACCAAACGTTTGCGCTGTGCAGGATAGTGGCGCCGAGATACCCGGTGGCCACCGATAGCGAGCGTTTCTCGACGGTCCTATGTGACATCGCTGAATGATGCCCTGGCGCGAACTACGCTGCGCCTGAACATGTTGCTCAAGGAGTAGCGGATGTCGTGCTGCACTTTCCTCGTGAAGGCCCTTTACGTTGTCAGTCTATTACTGACTTCCTTCCTGCCGGCGTCATTGAATGTCCAGGTTGCTAGGCTGCCCTCATATGACGGCGATATTTACCAGACCGCAGTTTCCGGCCAATCTTCAGGTGGATTCATGGCGGTTCAATTCGACGTTGCATATTCTTCGCTTCCGAAGGGCGCGGGGATCATAGCCGCTGGACCCTGATGTTGTATCCATGATGCCTGCCCACGACCATGATAGCTTGCGTGTCTGCGCTCGTGTTGACTGACACCCCAATATGGTTTGGATTACTTATAAATTGATATGAAAATAGAAGATATTGACTATGCCTCATTCTGGAAACCAGGTGAGGGCTGTCAACGCAATGGTGGACGGGATCGACGGCAGGGCAAAGTGACTGGACAGCCTTGAACCTGACATGCATTTGTCGCCGGAATCCGTCGTTCTTTATTCAAACGGCGCTGAGTCGTCGGGTATCCGTCCGATGGCGTAGCGCTTACTCAAGGAGGTTTCAGTCATGGCAAATCATCTGCTAAAAGGCAGCGAGAGAGCACCATTCGACGGAGCGCGATCCGTCGGGAAGGCCGATCCCGCGGAGCGGTTCGAAGTGAGCATAATCGTGCGGCGTCGTTCGAGCGACGTTCTCGAAAAGCATGTGGCTAGGCTGGCAGCAGGCGACAAATCGCCCGGTTACATCAAACGTGAGGATTTCGCGAAACAGTTTGGCGCCGATGCCACTGACATGGATGCCGTCAAGACGTTTGCGGACAAGCACGGCCTCGTGGTCGTGGAAAAACATGCCGCCCGTCGAACCGTGGTTCTATCTGGCACGGTAGCGCAATTCAATACTGCGTTCGGCGTCGATCTCCAGCAGTTCGAACACCGCGGCGGCACCTATCGTGGACGGACGGGGCAGATCCAGGTGCCGGACGAGTTGAACGGCATTGTGGAGGCCGTGCTTGGTCTCGACAATCGCCCGCAGGCACGACCGCATTTCCGTAGCCGCCAGCTTCGTGGCAATGTGCAGTGGCAGGCATTGTCGACGACCCCGACGTCTTTTACTCCCACAAAACTCGCGTCTCTGTACAACTTTCCCACGGGCACCGGACAAAACGAGTGCATTGCCCTCATCGAGCTCGGTGGCGGGTATCGTCCAGCGGATCTCAACGCGTATTTCACAGAACTCGGAATCGCGACTCCACCGAAGGTTTCGGTCATATCGATCGACCACGGCAAGAATCATCCGACCGGCGACCCGAATGGACCGGATGGCGAGGTGATGCTGGACATCGAGGTCGCGGGCGCAATTGCTCCCGATGCCCACGTCGCCGTCTATTTCGCGCCGAACACCGATGCGGGATTCCTTGATGCGGTGACTACCGCGATTCACGACACCACCAACAAACCATCGGTGATCTCGATCAGCTGGGGCGGGGCGGAATCGGCGTGGACCCAGCAGTCAATGACGGCGTTCGACCAGGCTTTCCAGGCCGCGGCAGCAATGGGGATAACGGTGTGCGTCGCGTCCGGTGATAACGGATCGAGCGATGGAGTGGCAGACGGAGCGGATCACGTCGACTTTCCTGCATCGAGTCCCTACGCGCTAGCGTGCGGGGGGACCAGCGTGCAAGCCTCCAATGGGATTATCCAGAGCGAGACAGTCTGGAATGATGGTGCCGGCGGCGGAGCAAGCGGCGGTGGCGTAAGCGACTTCTTCGCGCTGCCTGCTTGGCAGCAGGGGCAACAAGTGACGCGCGCCCAGAACGCGACCAGTTCGCTGTCCATGCGAGGCGTTCCCGATGTGTCAGGCGACGCGGACCCAGCTACTGGATATGACGTGCGCGTCGACGGTAACGACACGGTGATCGGCGGGACCAGCGCGGTGGCGCCGCTGTGGGCTGGGCTGATCGCGCGGATAAACTCGGGCAGGAGCACGCCGGTCGGCTATATCAATCCGCAGCTTTATAGCCATGCCGCAGATCTGGACGGCATAACAGACGGCAGCAATGGTGACTTCTTTGCCTCAGCCAAATGGAATGCATGCGCGGGGCTCGGGCGACCAGACGGTCAAAAGCTTGCTACGGTCCTGTAGTTGCGAACTTTCCGGAGAGCGTACTGCTCGACGCGCCGGCGATACGTAACGCGTTGCCCTACGTTTTCACAGGCGCCGCTTGTTGATGCCGATAAGTCTCTCGACATCGCTGCATTTGGTACGCCAGCTGATCTCGCTGCGGTTATCGCGACCACGCCGCTGACTGATGAGGCGTGGTCGCGTTGTGAGCTAGGCGATTTGCTGATATGCAGCGAAAGGAGGGACTGCGACGGTACGCCCGTTTCGGTGCCGTCTGAAGTGCTGGCGGGTGCGCGCTACGCGCCATCGGAGATGTCGTGCCAAGCAGCTTCCGCTGGTTAACTGCACCGAGGACGGTGAGTCGGAGTAGTGCGGAGCGAAGGAACCCCCGAGCTGTGCTAACACCGAGGTAGGGAACCGAGTGACGCAAATCCCACGCAGCACGTGGCGCGTCATGATTCGCCAGAAAAGAGCCGACTCCACCTCGCGGTGTCACGTTCCTATTATTCGCTGTCCAATCAGCGACGTCGCCTTCACCCTTCAAACGGGTTCTTGATCTTGCCCGTCGGTGCAGCCGGCTCATTGCGCACGTGTTCGGGCAGCGCCGGATCGTGCTGAAGCACGTCGACGATGCTCGCGATCGCTTGTTGCAGCGCAAGCGCGGCAGCGAGTCCCGCCTTGTCGCGCGTCAGTTCCAAGGTGCCCGAAAGTACGATACGTTGAAGATCATTGGTTACTGTGAATTCGTCACCGTGGATGTTCACGACGGTTGAGTCATCTGCGAACGCCTTAAACTCCATTCAGACCTCCAATACGCGTGTCTTTCAGAGATTCCGGTATCCCGGGGAATCGCAAGCCGCTTTGTGCCTCGAGCTCGTGCACCGTCGCGACGGTGTAGCGCTTGGTTGCCGTGTTGTTCGCGACGACCGCGAATGCGAGCCGCTTCTGAGGAATATAGACCACCTTAAAAATCTGGGTAGGCACGATGACGCCGCTCTTGCCGATGGTTGTCAGCTCTGCGCCTTTAAACAACGGTCCCGTGACGACATAAGTGTCTGTCGCGCGCAGACCGATCCGGCGAACTGCTTCCTCAATGTGTGCCCACAGGTGACGGTTGTTCGTCGGATTCTGAGGCACCATGTTCGCCAGCGTGAACGATTCGGCCATTGCCCGATCATTCCACCGATCACCAGCCGGACTCATGTGTCCTCGATCGTAGCCGCTCTTGCGGTAGTCGGTGAGTCGCGCACCTTCCCCGTTAGGCAACCGCGACTCCTCGAAGAATCGGTTCGTGCGGATCTCGTTCTTCGCCGCCGCTAGGTGTGAACGGGTCAGGTGTTCGGCTGACCAAAGCGGTCCGTGCGTGATACTCGAGTGCAACACCTCAAAATCTGAATAGCACAGGAGGCGTGTCTTCGCGGCTATCCGAGAATTGACGACGACCGGAGATTTACCTTTCGGGTTGAACTGTGGGCAGGAGGTGGAGGCATCGGCGTGGGTGGCGAGCGCCATCACGACGAATGCGAGGATTTTTCGCATAGGACCAGAAGTGAATGTAGGATCACGAAGTATATGGCCGGTACACACGCCGCTGGTGATAACTGAGTAACATTTTTTGTTTTCGGAATCCAGAGGCATCGATGCGGCGGTTGCAAGGCGAGGGAATGAGGAGCGACGAATCTTATGGTTCTTCCCTTTCCGCTCTGGAGTGCATCGTGACAAGCTCGCAACAATCTCTTTCCTTGGCGCTCAGCGCGCTCGGGAATGCAATCTCAGGTCTTGGACCTGGTGTTCGGACGATCGCCGGGACCGCTGCAAGTGCCCAGGCTGCGGCCGCTGCCGCGATCCCAAAGTCGCAGGCCGGCACGGCGCCCGGCGATGTCATCGTGCTCGATGCGCAAGGCAGGCTGCCGGCCGTTGATGGCAGTCAGCTCACGAACCTACCGATGCCTCATGGGGTTTCACCGGTGCTCACGATCGAGCTCGGTCACTCGGCACAAGCCAATGGAGGTCGGGGCATCGACATGGGCAACTGGTACCAGCTCGATTTCCGCATTGGCGTCTCGAACGCGAACGGCTTTCCGTACTCGTCGAACGACGACGGTACCATTACGATCCCGTCCGGCCTGTACCTCGTGTGCGGCAGCGTGAAAATCATCGCGCCGTCGACGGATACGTACCAGCTTCCGGCACAGGTGGCTTTTGCGGTTGGTCAGGGCTATGCGTATCCAGGCATTTACCAATACGCCGTGCAGCAATACCCTGACGCGCCGGTGGGCAGTGCCTCAATGTCCGGCGTTCTCGGTTCGTTGCGCGTGAGCGGCGTGCAGGCAAATTGGGGAAGCGGAAGTGCGCTTTGGATGGGCTTCGCGAAAGTGCTCGGCTCGCAGAACCAGACACCGCTCGCGTTGCAGGGCTACATGTCGATCGTCAAGATCGGGTGATCGATCAGGTTCGTTCCGGCCACCAAGGCTTGGGTGCCTCTCGGATGAGATAGTCATCCAGGTTCTTGTCTTCCAGCCATTTCGGCCGAGGTCCTTTCCCGGACCATGACTTTCCGGAGTTCGGGTCGTAGTACTTCGCTGGAGTCTTCTGTCGCTTGGCCTGAATGAACCCGGCGGCGCGCAGCAGTTCAATCTCGGTAATGCCGTACTCTTTCACTTGCGCACCGATCTCATCGAGTATGGCTTGCTTTTCCTGCTGCTTGGCTTCTTCGACAAGAAGATTGAGATGGCCAAGTTGCTTTTGCAGCTCAAGTAGGTTCGTATCAGTCATTTTCCAATGTGTGGAGAATCTGCGGGCGCCGAATGGCGCGCCTAGAGAAGGCTGGCGCGTATCGGCATGATCTCGGGCTCGCAAGCACCGATCGTGTGTTGTCCGGTGATCATTCTTGTTTCGATCGGAGCGAGAATAACCGGATTCTCTTCATCAGAGAATCCGGAGATGACGAATCTTCCCCATCTGCGGCGAACGCTGCAGGCTCAGCTCGGTGATGTATTCGGGTAGCAATGCGCGAGGCACATTGGCCGGTACTCCCTCAACGAGCTGCGACGGAACATTAACGATGAATTCGTCCGGATCGTTCTTCAGACCGTGTTCGTAACTGACGCGATAGTCCATGAAGCCCATGAAATGAAAGATCCGGCGCAGCGCCACAACTGCCTGTGGCGCTTGAATCGGCAGAAAAAAGAAACGGCACATATGTCGTACAGCGAATCGCCGTCAAGCGGCAGGATACCCTGCGGTTGCGACTCGTCGAGCTGGCCGGTGTCACCCAATAGATTCGATCATATTGTTCGCTTGTCACGTATCGACCCCGTTGCGGTCTCTGAGTGGTTCAGAGGGCAGATGGTCGCCACAGTTTGATCCCGTGACCTGTGTGCCGCAAAGGTCACGCATGTCTGCGGGGCGATGCTGGTCGCCATACTAGAGGGTGCCCTTTCCAACATCAACGCTCATCTCAGCGTTGAGCTACACGACATCGTAATTGAACACGCATGTCGCAAGCGTGTCCGTTGCCGCGTACGGGCCTCGCCCTCCACCCCTCATGCGTTGCTGTTCGGAGATCAGATGAAGATGTTTGCGCGCCCGAGAGCCAACAACGTAGAGCAACTTTTTGGCGCTGTTGGCGCCTTCCTCTGCTTCTTCGCTGAAATGCGGGACCATTCCCTGCAGCAGGCCGAACGCTATTACTACGTCGAACTCCGCACCCTTGACGCCATGGATGGTGTTGACGGTGATGCCGCTTCGATGTTGGAAAACCTTGCGGAAGAAGTCAATTCCGCCGATGTATGTGGCACCCTCTCTGCGCAACCGGTCAATCTTCGCGGCAGAACTGTCAAAGAAGGCTTGATGGTGCTCCGAGAGCAAAGGATGTGATTGCCAGTGAATCCCGAGGCGAGCCATCAACAAAGCGAAGAACTCCCGGAGGTATAGCAGCCCGTCAGGCTGATGCAGTCGGATGGAATTGCTCTCCCGAAGAAGCCGCTTAGCGGACAGCTCTCGAGTGTCGATGCCTTCATTGCCTAGGTCTCTGATTACCTCCGCTGCCCAACGCAGCCGCCGCACATACTGCGCAGGGGACGCCTCTGTCAGTGCGATCCGCGACAACCGATACCAGAAGTTCTCCTGGTCGCGGCTGAAGGGGACCATGCCTGGGCCATCGAACTGGTACTCTGGCAAAGCGCCTGCAAGTCGACGTGTCACTCCCGCCAACAGAATCCACCACGGCGCCAGAATACAGATCTGATCCGCGGCAAAACCTTGGGCGGTGCTGAGCCTGATCAGTCTCACAAGCTCAGCCTCCAACTGGTCTCGCTCCACATTGGTGTTGTAGCTGATGCTGCTGGGAAACGCTCGGTCGGACGCGGCTCCGCGAATGTCGTTCGCCTGAACGGTGAAGTTCGAAAAGTACCTGATAAGCCGATCGGTGGACCGATAGTTTTCAGATAGTGCGCGCTCCTCCAGCCGAACACCACAGAGCTGTCGAAGTTCGGCAACCGGCATTGCGAAGCCACCAAGCGAGCCAAAGATCGCCTGGTTTGGATCGCCGACAACGAACAGTTTTGTTCGCTCTGTTCCAGCCCTCACGATGGCGGCAACGACCTCGTATTGAATCCTCTTCGTGTCCTGGTATTCGTCAACCAGTATCCACGGGAAGATGTTAGCCAGGACCCTTGCGATCTGAGGTTGACTTTGGATCAGGCGTGACGCATAGAAAAGGATCTGCTCAAAGTCAATTTGCCTGTTATCCGCGAGATGGCGGAAATACAGTGCAAAAATGGCATGAAGACGTTCGTGTTTGCCTTGATCCCTGCACGCCAGAACGTACTCCTGATCGGTGAAATAGTATTCGCAGTCCCAGTAGGTGATTCCTCGCTGCGTTCGGCACAGCTCTTCAAGTAGCTTCTCTTGCTCATGGCTGTCCACGATCCGGAATCCATGCGCTAACGCAGGCTCGTAGATGCCGTAGGGCTTCAGAATCCATTCCAGGCAGAAGGAGTGAATCGTTCCTATCCATAGCTGCGAGGTGTCGACGCCAAGCCCTTCAATACGCTCATGAATTTCGTCGGCCGCTCGGTGCGTGTAGGTGAGAGCGACGATGAACTGCCGCTTGCTCTGCAGGCGTGATAGCTCATACGCGATCTTATAGGTGAGTGTTCTAGTCTTTCCGCTGCCCGAACCTGTCCGCATTTTTGTGGGCGAGGCGGTTGAACAACGCGTTATCCACGCGCCTGGGTGAATCGTTCACCGAACAGGATAGCAAACTGGTTCATTGCTGATTTCCAGTCGAACGCTGCCCGCAC
>NZ_WHNU01000070.1:0-29080 GCF_009362305.1 Burkholderia sp. BE17 | reverse complement strand
CCTTCGACCCTAGCCAATGCGCAGTAAGCGTGATTGAGGTTCGATGACAGTTCGACAAGCAGTTCGGGATACGCGGCGGACCAGGTCGTCAATTGGCTGGGCGTCATGCCAAGCTCCTGCAACACCTTGCCCACCGCCGACGGATCACGAATCGCCTGATGGAGAAGTTGGAAGAGGGCCACATAGGCATCGCGCAGGTTGCCACCGGACAACGCGAGATGACGCTCGAGGATCAGGCTTTGCGGCGATGCGCGCTCAACCCCTGCCATCCGGGCGACAGGGCCGCCAATTTTGGCCGCGAACCAGTGGGACCAGTTGGTGTCCTCCGGAAATCCGCCCCGGTCGGCCTCCCTTGCCCCCTGCGTCTCCTTCTGCAGCGTCAGCAGACTCAAACGAAACTCAGCGTCGAGGCGATGCAATTCGTGCTCGACCGACTCGAGCCTCTCGACAGCTTCGCGATGTTTGACTGCGATCGTGGTATCGGTGGCCTGGGGAAAGCGACGCAGCAGCGTGTCGAGGGGGGTCGACTCATCAACCGCGAATAGTGCGCGAAGGTCTGCCACGAGGTTCGTGCAATCCTGTTGCAACTTGCTGCGCGAAGCAGTTAGTACTTGAGTACGCTTGATATTCGCGTTCAGGATATCGGTGTGTAGTTGATACATCTGCTGATTGACCTCAGCCAGACACGATGCTATCTCGCCTTCCCGCCGTTTTCGCAGCACCTCCAACGGTTCGGCGCGGGCGTGCGTTTCCTCGATGGCAGCGCGCAGGCCCGCGCCTGACGCCGACTCGTTGTTCGCGGCAAGCCATTCATTGATCAACTGATGTTCGATACGCGTCCATTCGAGTTCCTCCTTCACCGGCCCTCGAATCGCATCCGCGGATGGGGGCAGGTTATCGAGTACGGTCTGGAGCGCACGGACATACCGGTCGAGCCCACGGAACTGCCGCTCCAGTTCCGCACGAAACGCCCGAGGATTCTCACGGAAGCGCCCGAGCAGATGGTTGCGCCGCCCTGCCGTCCCGATATCCGGCGCGTCTTCGAGCAGCAACTGCTTGGCGATCAGGCACTCACTTGCGAGAGGCCGCAGCGCCTGCCGCTGCGAGATATCGAGGGCATCATAGGCAACCTCCGCCCCGTCCGCCAGAATCAGTCGATCCGGCAAAAAATCGTCGGCGTCGATCTGCGGCACACCTTCCTGTACCGCGACGAGGACTCCGCCCGCCAGCAGCGACAGGTGACCATCCACCACATCCGTCTGCCCCGCCCCCTGGAAACAAGCGGCATCACGCGCGGCCAAGCTGGCGAGCTCATCGAGCAAGCGCCGATGCGCGTCGTCGAGCGTGCTGCCGATTGCACTATCGTTTCGGATTTCCTCGTCGCTGTACGGCACCCCGCCATCGCGCTCAATCGTCTCGTAGAAATGCTGGAGCAGCATCACCAATTGATCGGCGCGCCGCGCGCGCACATCCACCTTACCCGCGTCGTCTGTAAGCAATGCTGTCAATTGTTTGATCACAATTTCCCCGCCCTGCTTCAGAAGTGCGATGCCACGGATCGCGGCATCGCGCTCGGACACGAGCGCGTCGCGACGCAT
This sequence comes from Burkholderia sp. BE17, assembly GCF_009362305.1. NCBI lineage: Bacteria > Pseudomonadati > Pseudomonadota > Betaproteobacteria > Burkholderiales > Burkholderiaceae > Burkholderia > Burkholderia sp. BE17. The sequence continues at coordinate 27,482 of NZ_WHNU01000070.1, read as the reverse complement.
CAGCAGATCAACATATCGCTGACGAAATTCGTCGTATCGCTCTCCGAGAGAATATTGAAGCTGCTCGATCAAGCCATTATCGGCACGCCCCAAGTCGTCGCGTGCGCTCGTGTCACGCCTTTCAGGGCGACGAGCGTCCAGCAGTTCCAGCGTCGTTTCCAACGATTCCGGAAACGGCCTGCGGTCGACAATCAGCTTCGCGAGCGCGCTCGCCAGCAGCAACTCCGAAGACGCTCCGCAAGCAGGACGAACGGCGTCGCATGCCCGATCGAGTTCGCGAAGCCAGGCCTCGTCTGGCGGCGGTCTCGATGATGAATCCGTTCCCGCCGCGGCCAGTTTGGACATTCGCGTCGCAATCGCTGTCCAGCCAGCGTCGAGCTCGTCACCAGCAGCAGCGTCCGAGTGAGCAGGCACTGCACCCGCCATCGCGCGATCAGCCGGCGCTGCAAGACGCATAATGTCGTCGGGACTCCCTGGCCATGTCAGCTTTACGACGTCGTCGAGCATCAGGACGATATTCCCCGCTTGGTCGACCGATTCCTTGAGGCGTTCGGCCTCGTCGGACGGCCCTACCTCCAGCGCACGATGCACGGCAAGAAATATACCGACCGGGTCGGATAACGTGTGCAGATGGTTGAGCAGTTCGACTGCCGCCTCGCCCAGCTCCGACAGCGTGCCAAGAGCGACCCGGCCCGCTTCCTTGCCCTCGAAGGTACAGACCAGTTCGTCAGCGTCGGCATCGAATATCACGTCGAAAGCAGGCCGGCCGTCCACAAGCAACGGAGCGTCTCCCGTGCGCGACAGATCGGCGAGTTGCACCCAGATCGCCGGAGATGCCAGGTCGCGCGTGCCGGCTGACTCGAACATTCTCCACAGGGCGAGGGCACTCGCCTTATCCCGCGCCTCGAATACGCGATCGAGGTCGGGCCAGCCAACTGTCGATACATCCGCCCCTGATCCGCGGTTCGTCGGATTGAGCAAGCTCAGACGACTCGTAGCCTCGAATGACGACGAGCGTTGAAGTAATACATTTGTATTCATGGGGTTGGGATACATGGGACAAAGTAACCGAATTGGGCGCGAGGATCAAAATGGCCTGTGCGATACATCATTCCGAATGATCACAACGATACGGCGCGAACATCGGAAATCACGGACCAGGAAAATTGCCGTTATGCTAAACAAACGATCCGGCATCGCCTTCAATGAATCGCTCACCCGCTTCTCCAGCGAGACTGCACGCATCACCGATTCATGTCATCTCTCACCGCCAACAGGATTGGCGCTCGCCGCGGCGCGAGGAATCTCGACACGGGGCGAGCGATTTATGAATGCGCCTGCGCGACATGCGTGTTCAAATCTTCACCAACCTGGTTGTTCTCGTCGCTTGAACGCATACGTCGGACCATCCGGATTCGATCGACTGAGGATCATGTCATGAATTCGATACTGCATCCCTATCTTGCCCGCTTCCATCAAGACATCGGCCTGACCATGCCGACAGACTTGCGTGACATCGATCTTACGATTCGCGTCGATGGTCGCCACGCGATCAGAATCATCGAATACCCGAGCGACTTTCTGGTGCTCTGCGCGGTGCTCGACCCGATCGCGCCGGAATTGATCCCGGCGCTCATGCAGCGCAATCTGCTCACCGAGGATGTTTATCCTTGCCTGCTTGCGATCGCCGAAACCGGTGGCGTGGTGATCTGGCGGCGGCTCGATACGAACGCACTCGATCGGACGCCTCTGTTGCAATGGTTCGAGGATTTAGTGCTGACGGTTGAATCCGTCCAGAAAGACATCGCGCTCGCGCACGAGTCCGCCAACAAGACGACGCGCATGACATTCCCACATTCGCGCATACCGGCCTGCCGGCCGGAAGTCGGTCCAGTACGTTGAAGCCGTGCTGGCGAGGCTGCGATATGTCACGGTCGACGTATCGCAGCACCCCACTCACTGCAATGAGAAAATCATGACCATTCAAGCTCTCGCGACCTTAGTCCATTCCATCAGGCCAAACCCTGCGCAGGCCGCTCCTCTGTCCGGCACGCGGCAATACCTGCATGAAGCCACTGCCGGACATTCCCAACCGTTCGGCAAGGCCGTCTATGCCACGAACCAAAATTTGGGCACTTGGGGCGACGACGCAATTCCGCACTGGAAGGCGCGCTCGTATGCACATGACGCCGCAAGCGTCGAGCGTGGTGAGTCAAGCAACTCCCATGCGTTCGCAAAATCAGCCTTGCAATGGGCGAGCGAGGGCAACCTCGCGGGCACGGTTCTCAATACCTGCGGCATGCTTGCATCAGGCGCCATCGATCACCAGAATCGATATCGGCTGGCGCCCTGATCCGCTGCCGGCGTCGCCGCAAAAAAACAGCATGCGCCTTCCCGATCACCAACTGCGGCGCCCGTACTACGATTGTCGGATACGGCGATCACACGACTTTCGTGAACACACCGACTAGGGAAACGCTGATTAATAGGCCAACGCGCGAGCTTGTCGGCGGTGCTGACGCGCAAATTCCAGATGCCGAAGTGAAGCGCAGCCAATTCGGGGAAGTTTTCCCCCGGGGAAGCACCTCATTTCCTGCATTTTTCATACACGTGACGGACTACTCCCATGAACCGACCGCAACCGGTTTCGCACGATCACCAAGTTCGCCAAAGCGAACAGGCTGAACAGTTGCGCCGTGTTCTTCGCCAGTCCCTTGTAGCGCACCTTGCGATGACGGAACAGGTTCTTGACGACATGAAACGGATGCTCGACCCGCGCGCGGATTTGCGCCTTGGTTCGCTCGAGCGCGATCACCAGATCCTTCAGCGCACCGTCCTGGATCGCCTTGATTTTTCCTCGCTTGGCCGCCACGCGCCACTTCACCGACTTGCTCTTCATTTCATCGCGCTTGTCTACGCCGATGTAGCCCGCGTCGCCGAACGCTTCTTGCTCGTGACCGTGCAACAGCGCGTGCGCTTGCGAAACATCCGACACGTTGGCGGACGTGCCGACCACGCTGTGAACCAGCCCCGAATCGGCATCCACGCCGATATGCGCCTTCATGCCAAAGTGCCACTCGTTGCCTTTCTTCGTTTGATGCATGTCCGGATCGCGACGCTTCTCGGCGTTCTTGGTCGACGGCGGCGCTTCGATGATCGTCGCATCGACCAGCGTGCCTTTCTTCATCATCAGCCCGCGTTCGCACAGCGAGATGCCAATCTCGTCGAACAGCTTGCGCGTCAGGTCATGTTCGAGAAGCAGGCGCCGGAACTTCAGCAGCGTGGTCGTATCCGGCACGTTCTCCACGGCCAGATCAATCCCGGCGAAGGCCCGCATCGCGATGCTGTCGTACAACGCATCCTCCAGCCCTTCGTCCGGACAGGCTGTACCACTGCTGCAGGAAGTAGATTCGACGCATCCGCTCCAGACCGATCGGCGGGCGGCCGCGAGTTCCTTTCGGGTAGTACGGCTCGATTGCCGTCAGCAATCGCGACCACGGCACGAGCTTCTCCATCTCGTCCAGGAAACGCTGACGCCGGGTCACGCGCTTCTTGCCTGCGCTTTCCGCTTCCGCAAAACTGATTTGCCGTTTCATCGTCGTGGGCTCGTTCCGTGAACTATCTTCTACAACGTCCTCGGCTGCGTCAGCGATGACCACCGAGCCAGATTAATCAGTGTTTCCCTAGAGGGTGTTATGCACTTTGAAGGATCGGCACGGCATGAACGAGCATGAGCATGGCGAAGACGACGAAATGCAGGCCGGCCAAGGTCTCAGGCAATCGCTCATAGTCGCGGGCGAGCCTGCGGAAGCGGTTAGCCCAACCGAAACTGCGCTCGACGACCCAGCGTCGCGGCAGCAGCACAAATCCCTTTTTCGCTTCTGGCAGCTTGATGACCTGCAACTCGATGCCTTCGTCGCGAGCGGCTTGAGCGGACGCCTCGCCCGTGCAACCTTGATCGGCGAAGGCCAGTTTCACCGTCTGTCCCGTCACGTGCTGAACTTCTTGCGCCAGCGCCTGAACCTGGGCGCGCTCCTGCTCGTTGGCCGACGTGATGTGCACCGCCAGCAGATGACCCAACGTATCAACGGCCATATGCACTTTGCTTCCCTTCTTGCGTTTATAGCCGTCGTAGCCTGCGCGCGGACCGCTTTCGCACGTCGACTGCAATGTCCGCCCGTCGAGAATCACCGCGCTGGGCTGCCCCTGACGTCCCTGCGCCACTCGCAGCACCGAGCGCAGATCGTTGACCATCGCCTCGAAGCAGCCGGCCTTCAACCAGCGCTGCGTTTGCTGATACACCGCCTCCCATGGTGGAAAGTTGGTCGGCAGCATCCGCCAGGCCGCTCCCGCGCGGGCAAGCCAGCGCAGCGCGCTATACAGTTCGCGCAACTCATATTCCCTCTGTGGCGCGTCTTCCTTCATCAAGGTCAGATACGGCGCCACAAAGCTCCATTCATCGTCCGAGACATCCGTCGGGTACGCTCTGCGTTTTTCCATCTCCCTACGACTGTCAGGTTGTCGAAAAGTGCATAACACGCTCTAGGTTAGCCTAACCGTGTCGGTCGGAGTTTTGACTTGGTGGCGGGGTTTTGCTTTGACTATTAAATTCATAAGGCAAAATATAGGGGTGTGCTTATGCATCTTTAATTTTCTTGGTCGCGGACTATAGGACGCTGGTGAGATATCGCCTGACATATTTGAATGTTGGGGTGAGTCGTTCCGATGAATAATTAACGATAATGGTATTTAATTATGCTAAACATTTTTAAGGCAGGTTTATTTGAAAATAAGGGAATGAATTCCCCTCGTGAAAATTCTCTTAGCCAATGGGTTCATGAGGCTCCAGACGAGCCGGACCGTGCCTGGGTGAAAGATCAAATGATGCGCGCTAGTAAGACCGGTTTTATTAATTTGAGCCATTATAATTTATCATCACTCCCTCCAATCCCTGATGGCGTGAAGGAGGTAAAAATAAGTAATATACGAAATCTACGTGAGCTTCCGTCGATGCCAGCAGGAGTGGAGGAAATACACGTTGAGGATTGCCCGGGGCTGAAAATTTCAAATCTTCCTCGAAGCACAAAGAAAATGATCGCGAGCAATGTAAAAGAGGTGATCAATTTCCCCGATGGGCTAAAACGCCTAAATATCGGTAGGTGCAATTCTAACTACTCGCTACTCCCTCCAATTCCTGATGGTGTAGAGTACATCAATGTATACGAGATGAACAGTCTATGTGAGCTTTCGTTGCCACCTGAAGGAGTAAGGGATTTAATAATTTCGGATTGCGAAAATTTGAAAATTTCAAATCTTCCGCCAGGCATAGAGAGAATGATCGTGAGAAATGTAAAAGAGGTAATTGAATTTCCACGGGGAGTGAAGGAGCTAGAGATTGATTTGTCTTCGGTGCCGGAGCTACCTGAAGAATTGGCAAGCCTTGAGTTATCCGGATGTAAAGGGATGTCGACAATTGGTTCATTGCCAGATGGTTTGGAAAAACTTAAGATTTCGCGGTGCAAGGATTTGATTCTGCCGTCTACTTTGCCTGGCAGCTTGTCACACTTGTCGGTTATTTTTCAAGATAAAGTGGTGTGGGATATATCGGAAAATGAATTTCCATTGGGCATGACAGTTTCTACTTATAATGTTGAATTGCCGAGAGAGCTGTATGGGAGGGGAGATGTTTTGTTTGGCAATATACACTCCGAGGCGTCGCTAAAATTTAATCCTGGCGACCTTGTGTTTGGTTTGTCTCCGAGCAGGGCGGCAGTGGTTTCAATTGCCAGAATTTGGAATGGGGCGATGGAGAAGGATATTTTGAGTCAAAATATCCTAACCGATGCTGTTTGGGATCATGGTAAAATGATGTCTCGGCAGTATAGGTCGGATGATGAAATAAAATCATCTCTAAATGATGCGGAGCGAGGTATTGAGTTTAAGAATTTTCTCCAGAGGCATGAAAGGTACGATGTTACGAATTTAAATTTTTGGAGACTTTCCGAAAAAGAACTATTGGCGAAGACGAGTAAGGCGGGCCTCGAATTTCAAACTAAAGTAAGGGGGGGGAAGGTAATTTTCTGTGTTGATAATCTTTTGAATGTTTTGCCGCAAATTGTTGATAAGGATTTTCATTACGGTGAGGCCATTACTGCCCATGAATTGAGGTGGCTCTACCGAAATCGTGAGGACGAGAGTATTAAGGAAAACGTAATATTCTCTTTGGGCGGGAAGATTGTATCGCATGATACTGTTTTTTCTCATGAGGGTTGGGGAAAGTATAGTGAAAAACATCCGCTCAGGAAAGCTGCGGATGGTTAATTTTTTTAATTGGAGTGGCTAACACAACATGGACATGAAGCCATGAAGATCATATCTTGGCGGCATGTCCAGACGAAAAATCAGTAAATGATATGAACGCTTCCCACCCGTGATCGGTGGGAGCCGGCAGGAAGGCGGAGCCTCACGGGCCGACGGCATCAGAGTGCCCAGATGGAAGATCATAGAGGTTTTCCTGGCAAACCGGAGGCTCCAACCCCGCGTCAGAATTGAAAGCCTGCAGGTACTGGCCGTAGGTATCCAGGTCTTTCAGTGAATCCGGCAGCGCGCCCAGCGTCAGCGTGATCTGGATGGGTCGGGTCACATCCAGGCCAAAAAAATCAGTATCGCCGAACGAGACATTTCGCCGGGCGCCAAGGCACAGGTCATAGCGTTATACATAAGTCAGTCGAGCCCTTCGCGGAGCGCACGTAACGTGTCAGCGGCAGTGAGAACTTTGTCAAGGCCGCGCCAGACGGTTTTGGCGCCGGGCTCGCCATCGCTCTTTCGAGCGAGGAACCCGCCGATTTGAGCAATAAGCCGTACGACCTCGTTCACGGTGGGCGTCGTGGTCGGCATCTTCTTTTTTGCCAGCAGATGGACGCCACGAATTTCATCAGGATGTTTACGCCGACCGGAAATTGAGCCAGTTGTAGGGTCGCGCCGACTGAAAACTGAGCCGGGCAATCAACCTATCCTGCTATTTTTTCAGGCAGGGTGTTTGGGGATGATCCCGATGACCATGATTGGCAAGGTGCGGCGGATGTTCCATCGCCAGAACAAGTCGGTACGCGAGATATCGCGTCTCACAAGCCTGTCGCGCAACACGATTAGCAAATACCTGAACATGGATGTTCAGGAAGAACCGAAGTATCAACGGCGCGCGCCATTGACGACCCGGCTGGCGCCGTTTCACGACGTACTGGTGCAGGCGCTCAGCGTCGACGCACGACGGCCGAAGAAAGAACGGCGCACCGCCTGGATGCTGTTCCAGGAGATCAAGGCGGGCGGCTGTAGTGGTCTAATGAATCCGGACACTGATTTAGGCGAGAATGGTCGCCATGAAGAGGTGTCTGATGAGCAAGCAACGACGTACGTTTTCCCCGGAGTTCAAACAGCAAGCCGCCTGTCTGGTGCTCGACCAGGGCTATAGCCATATGGAAGCAAGCCGCTCGGTCGGCGTCGGCGAGACGGTGCTGCGCCGCTGGGTGCAGCAACTTCAGATGGAACGCCAGGGCGTCACGCCGCAGGGCAAGGCAATCACGCCGGATCAACAGCGTATTCAGGAACTCGAGGCGCGTATCGAACGCCTCGAGCGTGAGAAGGCCATTTTAAAAAAGGCTACCGCGCTCTTGATGTCGGAAGGCATCGAACGTACGAAGTAATTGATCAGATTGGCGCAAGCGAATCGGTCGAGCTGATCTGCGCGGTATTCGACGTGTCGCGGTCCTGCCTGTATGCACACCGAGGGCGAGCCCGACGCGTTGATGCCGAGCGCATGGCACTGCGTAGCCGGGTACACGAGCTGTTCATCGAGAGTCGAAGCTCTGCTGGCAGTCGCAGCATCATGGGCATGATGCGCGAGGAAGGTACGGCGATTGGCCGCTTCAAGGTCAGCCGCTTGATGGAAGAACTCGGGTTGATCTGCAAGCAGCCGGGCCGCCATGCCTACAAGCAGGCCACGGTCGAGCGGATCGATATCCCGAATCATCTCAATCGCGAATTCGAGGTTGGTACGCCGAATCAGGTGTGGTGTGGTGACATCACGTATGTCTGGGCGCAGGGCCGTTGGCATTATCTGGCCGTAGTACTCGACCTGTTCACGCGTCGGGTTGTTGGCTGGGCGTTCTCGACACGCCCTGATGCCGATCTGGTCGTGCAGGCGTTGGAGATGGCCTATGAGCAACGTGGTCGACCGCAAGGATTACTGTTTCACTCGGATCAAGGCGGCCAAGGTGAATTCAACCGGTCGTCGCAACACCAGATTGTTGAACAGACCTGAGATACTCGTCCAGCGCTTCAGCAGGCGTCTTCCAGCCGAGTGTTTTCCGGGGCCTGGTGTTCAACGTATTGGCAACGGCTTGAATCTCTCGAGCGCTCCACCGGGACAGATCCGTGCCCTTTGGGAAGTATTGTCGTAGAAGGCCGTTCGTGTTTTCGTTCGTGCCACGTTGCCATGGGCTGTTCGGGTCGGCGAAGAAGACCTTCACACCAGACTCAATTGTGAAGCGAGCATGATCGGACAGTTCCTTTCCCCGATCCCAGGTCAATGATCGCCACAACTGGGCAGGCATGCTCGTCACGGTTTTCTTGAGCGCGTTGGCCATTGTGACAGCCCCGTAGCCGGCCAGCGCGGGACCATTTTTCGTCCTGGGAATCAGCCCGTAGCCTTCCTCGCGAGGCAGATGGATGAGCATGGTGAATCGGCTTGATCGCTCGACCAGCGTTCCGATCGCAGACCGGTTCAAGCCGATGATCAGATCGCCTTCCCAATGTCCCGGTACAGCACGATCCTGAGCTTCCGCCGGACGTTCGGAGATCATCACGTCTTCGCTGACATGCGCCCACGCCTTGGCTTGCGCCCTGGCCCTTGGCACTCTCAGTGCTCGTCCGGTACGCAGATAGGTCACCAGTTCGCGCTTGAGCGCACCACGCCCTTGAATGTAAAGCGCCTGATAGATGGCTTCGTGAGAAATGCGCATGGTTTCGTCATCTGGGAAGTCGACTTTTAATCGATTGGCAATCTGTTCTGGTGACCAGCCATTGACCCATTTGCGATCACTGCGTTCTGGCTTATTCCGCCCAATGAATGCCACTTGACGAGGCCCCGCAACCTTGCGTCCTTTAGCGTCATGAACCTGGCCCTCCAAGCGCTCTTGCACATAGCGGTGCAGCCTCGGATTTGTCGCAAGCTTTGCCGGTTTCGGTCGCCTGGCAAACAGCTCCGCCTTCCACTGGGCGACTGATGCCCGATAATCGAGGCGGCCGCTACGAGTTGCAGCATTACGCGTGAGCTCTCGTGAGACCGTTGACGCGCTGCGGCCAATACGGCGAGCGATCTCACGCACTCCGACTCCTTCGGCTGAGAGTAATCCTATCTCTTCACGCTCGGCAAACGACAAGTACCTCCCGGATATCGGATTTGCCATGAACAACGGCATACCGCCACGCTCGCGAAACCAGCGTGTGCCTGCCGCCTGGGATACGCCAACGGCCGCAGCAGCCTTCTCGCTTGTGATTCCGATCGCGACCTGCTCCCAAAACTGGCGCTCAACCTCATGCCGAAGCGATGGTGCACCTGGCGAGCGCATCGCTCCTCGCCCCGTCAACTGTTGTATCCACTTCGATGGACGACCCATGAAACACCTCCTGGATTAAGGTGTTGCGACGACCGGTTGAATCCACCCAATATGCAAGCCGGAAATTCCGTCAGCGCCTCTGGCGCTATCGGATACAGCAGAGCATGAGCCGTCGAGGAAATTGTTGGGATACTCCCCGATGGAGAGGCTGTTCCGCAGCTTCAAGACCGAATGGCTACCGTCAGTGGGCTACATGTCGGCGCAGGAGGCACACCGGGACATCAGCCACTACCTGATGCACCGGTACAACTGGATACGGCCGCATCAGTTCAATGACGGACTGGCGCCGGCGGTTGCGGAAGAAAAACTTAACGCAGTGTCCGGGATTAGTTGACCACTACACTACGCGGTCGCACTTTCACGGACGAGAGCTTCATCGCGCAGCATCTATCGCTGAACCTGGGCCGGGTGCACGACGACGACATGCGCGATTTGCTCGAGGAGTGGGCGATCCACGAATCCGGTCACCGATACATGCGCCAGGCGGTGTCGTGGCAGTACGACATCCATCACCGCGAGCCGAACAGCAAGGTGTGGGCCGTCAACAGACGCGGCGACCACTACCTCACGCTGCGCACTTCATGACCGACAACGGCCATCTGTCGAGCGGCAGCGAGGAGGTGCGCAAGCACATGGCGCGGCTCTGGCAGTCCGACTGGCGTGCGATCTCCTGGGCGTCGGCGACGACGCTCAGATATGCTGGATAGCAGCGCGCGCTCACCAGCTGGTTCGTGTACTCGGTGGGCACGCTGTAGCGGTTGCGAAGTGGATGAGGCTGGTCGACGACACCTGCAGCGTCTGCTCGACATAGCCGTCGAACGGGCGTGGATTGGGCATCAGCCTGGTGCGCTCGTCCTGCAGCACGTCCTCGACCGTCAGCTCGGGCCACTGCGGGTGCCGCATCTGCCAGACCGGACGACACTGGCCCGCGGCCATTCGTTCAGAATCTCCAGCGTTTCCCAGCGTCGTAGCGCAGCCTCGTGCCAGATCTGGCGGCGCCGGTCCTGCACGTTCTTCTCAACGATGCCCTTCTCCCAGCCGGCGGCACGGTTGCAGAATTCCGGCTCGAACAGGTAATGGCCGCACATTGCCTCGAAGCGGGCGTTGACCGCGCGCTCCTTGCCTCGGCCGACCTTGTCCACGGCGGTCTTCATGTTGTCGTAGATGCCGCGGCGCGGAACGCCGCCAAACGCGGCGAATGCGCGGGCGTGCGCATCGAACAGCATCTCGTGACTCTGGGTCGGATAGGCGACCAGCCAGAACGCCCGGCTGGCATTGAGCTTGACGTGAGCGACCTCCAGGCGTCGCCGCAACCCGCCGATGAAGGCGTATTCGCAGCTCCAGTCAAACTGGAATGCTTCGCCGGGTTCGAAGGCCAGCGGTACATAGGCCTTCCTGCGCGGAGCTTCAGCCTGCTCCTCGTGCCAGCGTCTCACGAAGGCGCTGACGCGGCCGTAGCTGCCGGCGTAGCCCTCGCCGCGGATGGCCTCGAACATGGACTGGGCCGTGCGCCGGTCACGCTTCGGGCGATGACTATCCGCACGCAGCCAGCCCGTCAGCTGCACGGCCCACTCGTCGACGACGCTCGGGCTGACGCGCTTCGGGTACTTCGGCTCAACGGCATCCGTTTGCCGAAGCCAGCTGCGCACCGTGTTCCGGGACAGGCCCGTGCTCCTGGCAATCTCGCGCAGCGGGACCTTCTCGCGGAAATACATCCGCCTGATCTTGGCCAATATGCCCACCGTGATCACCTCTGTATCCCCTGCTCAAAGATTGAGCAGGGCATTCAATCACGTGGGTCAAAATTCGATGAAAATTACTGCCTTAGGTGGGTCAGTTCTGCGTGGACATCAACACTCGCCCTGACAAGCGTCATCCCTACGCGGCAGCCAACGTCGTCGCCACAGACGAAGGCGTGACCGGCACAGATCGCCGCAATGCCTGCGCCCTTTGGCGCAACACCAGAGCCCGGTCAACGCGCGGCATGGCATGCACCCGACTCCCGGTTTCCCGCCCTTGACCCGCGACCGTAGCCGATAGCGGGCAGGCATCAAGGGGCTCGGGACCGTGTTGCCCGCCCCCTCCCTCGCCTTTTTCCTTGACGCCTGCCCGCTATCGGCTCCTCCAGTCGCACGGGCGGGAACCCGGGAGCCTGGCGGCAGCAAAGCCGACCCCGAGTTCCACCGGGAGGTGTCCAGCCGCAACGGCAAGTCACATTCCCTTCGCCCGGTTCAGGTCCTCAACCTTGACTGCGGAGAACTGCCATGCAACTCGCTTCCTCTTTCCGTTACGGCTCCCCGATGCTGCGCGCTGACTCGCCCCTCTCAGACGATCAGATTCGCCGCGTAGCCCCCTCCATTTTCGCGGACGGCAAGCACGAAAGCCGTTCCGAGCGCTACACCTACATTCCCACCATCGAGGTGCTGCGTGGCCTACGTAACGAAGGCTTTCAGCCGTTCATGATCTGCCAAACTCGCGTGCGAGATGAGAGCAAGCGCGAATTCACCAAGCATATGCTCCGGCTGCGCCATGCTGACCAGATCACCGGCGAGGAAGTCGATGAAATCGTGCTTCTGAACTCGCACGACGGCACGAGCAGCTACCAGATGATCGCGGGCACGTTCAGGTTCGTCTGCCAGAACGGCATGGTCGCGGGCTATGACATCGCCGATATCCGCGTGCTACACAAAGGCAACGTCGTTCAGAACGTGATCAACGGTGCGTTCGACGTGCTCGACGGTTTCGACCTGATCCGTGAACAGAAGGACGGCATGCGCGCCGTGACGCTCGACCGCGACGAACAACACGCGTTGGCCCGGTCCGCACTCGCGCTGCGCTATGACCCGACCGACGCTGAGGCGCCCGCGCCCATTACCGAAAGTCAGCTGCTATCCCCGCGCCGCTTCGAAGATCGCCGCGATGACCTTTGGACCGTCTTTAACCGCGTGCAGGAAAACCTCACGAAGGGCGGCCTGCATGGGCGCTCGCGCTCGGGCCGCGCCATGTCCACGCGTCCGATCACCGGCATCGACGAGAACGTGAGGCTCAACCGCGCTCTGTGGATGCTCGCGGACGTCATGCGCCAGACGAAGGCGTAACGACGTGGGGGGCGGCGCACCCACGCTGCCCCGCTTTTCAGCCTTTGCGCCAGAACGCCCGTCGGGTCACGTTCTGACGCATTCGCACCGCACTGGCCCGGCACCCTCTTTCCAACTTTCCGGAGTCGATCATGCAAGCCCAGAATGTCGAAACTGTCAGCACCGCCGCTGACGCCATCGAATCCACAGCCATCCTCGAAACGAACTTCGGCGACGAGCAGCCCGTCGTGACCGTGCCGTATTCGAGCCTGCAACGCTCACCGCTGAACGTTCGCACGAAGCCTCTCGCTGGCATCGCAGGACTGCCGCCAACATCCGCGCGAAAGGGTTGCTGCAAAATCTCGTCGTCCACGAAACCAAAAGCTCGCGCGGGAAACACCGTAAATACGGCGTTTGCGCAGGCCAGCGACGCCAAGCCGCACTCGACCTGCTGTTCGAGCAAAAGCATATCGCCGCCGACTATCCCGTACCCGTTCGGATCGTTAGCGAAGGTGAAGCGCTTGCGATTTCGCTGATCGAGAACAGCGAGCGCGAGGGACTGGACCCCTTCGACGTGTTGCGTGCATACCGGATGCTGGCCGAGGAAGGCCGCAGCGTCGATTACATCGCAGCACTTTTTTCCGCGTCGCCCATTACAGTCAAACGGCGTATGCAACTCGCCAACGTATCGCCCAAGCTGCTTGCGCTGCTGCGCGAGGACGCTATTGCGCTTGACCAACTGTCCGCGCTTGCTGTCGCCGACGACCACGAAACACAGGAACGTCTCTGGTATGAGGCAAACGAGTGGCAGCGTCAGCCGCACCATTTGCGGCAGGCAATCACGCGCGCCGAGATCGACGCGAGCCGAAGCCGTCTCGTGCGGTTCGTTGGCCTTGCGGTCTACGAGGCAGCCGGTGGCTATGTGCGTCGCGATCTGTTCAGTGATGACGAAAATGCGGGCTACATTGCCGATGCCGACCTGCTGCAACGTTTGGTCGCGCAGAAGCTCGATGCCGCCGCCGAGGAAGTCCGCGCCGAAGGCTGGGGCTGGGTTGAAACGCGGGTCGAGCGCGACCTGCTGGAACTGAATCGCTACGGCAAACTGCAACCGGTCCAGCGCCCGTACACCGAGGACGAGCAGCGGGAACTCGACGCGCTTACAGCGCAACGCGATGAACTCGCCGAAAAACTCGACGCACTGTCGGAGGACGATCAAAATGCCTACGAGGAAGCCGAACGCCTCGACCTCGAAATCGAGCGGGCAAATGCCGCAATCGCGGCGATCGAAAGCCGCGCCGTTCTGTGGAATACCGCGCAGATGGCCGAGGCTGGCGCATATATGATCGTCGGCTTGCAGGGCGAACTCACCGTTGAGCGGGGCCTCGTGCGGAGCGAGAACGGCGCTGCGCTGCACGCGGCAGGCACGACCGTCACGGGTATGCCCGCAGCCGACGCCCCCAACAGAGCAGACACGAAGGCTCCGAAGGTCAAACCCCTGCACAGTTCGAAGCTGTGCCAGCGGCTGACCGCGCACCGCGCCGCCGCCATCCATGCCGAACTGGTCGCGCAACCCGCCGTCGCACTGGCAGCGCTGCTGCGGCATCTGATCCCGCAGGCGCTGCCCGAGCACTATGGCTATACGTCCGCGCCGAACTATCTGACACTGTCCGGACAAAACAATCGCGACCGTCTGCTGCACGCGGCAGACGACCTGACCGAGAGCCCAGCATGGAGCGCTATTGAAGCGCAGCGCGCACGGTGGGTCGAGGAACTGCCCGCGAAACGATCCGACCTGCTCCCTTGGCTGATCCAGCAGGACTCCGGCACGACGCTGCTCGATCTGCTCGCCTTCTGTACCGGTACGCTGCTCGACGGCATCGCGAGCGAGGAAAAGCCGCTTGCCGTCAATGCGCTCGCGGATGCGCTCAACCTCGATATGACCAAGTACTGGAAGGCAACTCGCGCCGCGTATTTTGACCATGTCAGCAAGGCCCGCATCGCCGAGGTCGTGTCCGCAGCGGTCTCACCAAAGGCGGCCGCTGATCTCGCAAAGATGAAAAAGGCCGACGCCGCTGCCGCCGCCGAACTGAGGCTCGCCAACGTCGCATGGCTCCCGGAAATCCTCACCGACCGCGACACCCTGGCCATGCCGTCATGGGCTGCCCGCGACGAAGATGAGGACGACGCCGGTACCGGGGAAGATGGCGGCGGTGCAGACGGCAACGACGATGCCGATGCTGAGTCGGATACCAGCGACGGCGACAAGCACGTCAACAACACGCGTTGCCCGGAAGCGCCTTCCGCTACCGACACCCATCAGCCGCCGTGGCCCTTTCCAACTAGCACTACACTGAACTCGGCGCAAGCTGACTCGCGCACCGCGTAACATAGCCACAATGCCTCAGTGCGCGACAGAGCAGACGGCAGCGCCCCTTACGGCCTGCCGTCTGCCTGCCGGAGCTGCACTGCGCGACAGTCCGCGCCTGCCACATGGCATCTGATCCACCAGCCTGCGCCCGAGGCTACAACCAGTAGCAGGCAAAGCACGGCACACCCAGCCACCAATAACCGATGCATCGATCGCGCGAAACCTTTTTCCATTCGGGTCGCCATTGCCTCCACCCGCGCCGCCGACGCCTCGACTGCCATTTCGAACGTGCTAATGGTGTCGTCCAATCGCTCACGTTGCTCGCGTGCTGAAGTCGCCACCGCACCAATCAGCCTGTTGCCTGCCGCGCTCGATACGCGATGTGACATGCGTTCGATCAAGGCCGTCATCGCCGTCTCATTCACGCTCGCCAGCGCTGCCCGATACCCCGCCTCGTGTTCCTGTATCAGGTTTTCCGCCAATTGGATCGTTGCCTTGCATCGCTCGAGCGCATCCTGATGTTGCTGCATCAATGCTTCGGTCGCACCGCCGACTTCCCGGCGCGCGGCTTCGAGGCTTCCCTCGCTGGCCCATCGGATACGTTCGGGCATAGCCTCGTACAACCGTGCGTAGTATTCGAGAACCGCAATCATCGCCCATAGCGCGTCGTTGTCACGTAGATTCAGAGCGCCGGACACCCGGCGCATGCGAGCCAGGCTGGCTTCGTCAGGAACATCGCCCGACACCTCGCGAAATAGGCGGATGAGCGGATCGATGGGCCTCGACCGCCTATTGCTCATGGTCCGGGCCATCGGTGCTGATCACCTTGTAAAACATGGCGTCGCACAACTCACGCCAGCGGAACAGCTCCGCGCGCTGACCGATTTGCATGGTCTCGGTCGCCTTGCGAATCGAGATACGTTGACTGCGCAGCTCGTCGGCAACGCGATCGGCAAGGTCAGGAAAATCAAGCGAACGGCCCTTCGTTTCGATCGATTTACGAAGCTGCGACTCTTGATACAGCGCGAACTTGTCGGGCGTGCCGAAGTAACCGTTGCGCACGACGTGCGTCACTGTATCGGGGAACGTCTGCCCGAAGATGTGCAGCAACTCTAAACTGTCGCGCTGCCTGTTGATGACCCACAGCACGACGAGTTGTCGCTCCAGTTCGTCAAGCGTTCGGGCCAGTGTCCCACCGTATCGGGCCACTCCCGTCTGATTGCGCGCTGCCGTGTTCACGATCACGGCAGCGCCCCGGTGCATATCGCAAAAGTTGACGAAGCCGATCCAGCCATCCGCATCGTCGAGGTCATACGCCGCGCACTTCACCTCATCCCGAAGCGCTTTCATGACATCAGGATTGGACGTATCCGTTTCGACCAGAACGGCGTGGGTGTCCCGCCGCTGCAGGTGATCGGCGAGAGCAAGCGTCACCATGCTTTTGCCAACGCCGCCCTTGCTACCGCCGACCAAGTATATGGGTTGGGTCGAATCCATGGTCAATCTCCTACAGGTTCTCAATATCAGGCCTGATCTCACAGGAGAACGCGTCCTGAATCTGCATTGATCCCGGCTGACTTACGCCCCTTTCCCGTTGCTGTCGTGTATCGTCACGCACATTTCCTGCGCGCTTTTCTGCTTTCTTTCGACCCGACGGCGGTTGTCCTCTACCCCTGCCTCGCGTATCGGTTGCCTCGGAGATCTCATCGGAAGGCGCTGGACGATACAACGCATATTTGATCGCGCCGATGCTGACGTCGATCCCCTTCCGCCCAGCCTCCTGGACGATCTCTTCGAGCGTATAGCCCTTCGCCTGGGTCGCTGCAATCTGCACGCGCTTCTCTTTCATCGCGTCGCTGACCGTGATGCGTTGCTCGTTCCGGGGTTTCTCGGGCAATGCTTCCAGCGTACGGAAAAAGTCGTCCCACTGCGCCCGCGTATAGCTCTTTGCACCCCGCACGATTCGCTCCCATACGTCACCTTCTCGATCATCATGCGAATCAATAAAAGGCGCGTCAATACCCTGTCCGGCGCGCGTTCAGCAGTTTCGGAAACGATTGGAACGCTTCGGAAATAGACGGAACAGAAAAATTTTTTGTGAGGCTTTTGCGAGCGAACAACTTCGAAGATCGAGGCGCGCAGGCGGAACGGGCGGTTCCGCAAACTACCGCACGGTCGTCAGCAAACCAAAGGCACTGCAAGCCGCGAACTACGGTCGCCGAACCTGCAACAGCGACGGACGAAGCCGACCAACGCCAGCGTTCGCACTCGCAGACGTTATGGCGCACCGATATAGACTGATTAACCGCACATCGCAAACCGAGCCGCTGGAGCGAGCCGACATCTGGCTGCAACCAGTCAAACTGTGACTGCCGATTGAAGCGACGCGAGGGAGCGCCCTTCTCAGTTTCGCGGCCCGGAACTCACGAACTGTAGCGCCAAAGGGAACGAACTCACAGTGTCGACCTCACGAGCTTGACCCGACCGGCCGTCTGCACAGACCTGTGACGCGAGCCGACCTTCTGCCGAAGGCTAGCAGAATTGCGAGGACGACCTCGGAGACTCGAAGGGCCGACCTCACGGAAAGCATCCAACTAAGCAACGGGAAAACGCTATTGCAAAAGTGATGGCAGGATAGGCTACCGCCGGTTTTGGGCGCCATTGCGACGCTCCTCGAAAACCAAGGCCGGTCCGATGTCCCAAATTTTTTCTAGATCAACGCCTGCAGCGCGCGCTACCAAGCACTCCAACGTTGTTCACCTCCGTCCATAGCTTCGCTCATAGCGAGACCTGAGCTCTTCAGCATAGGGAGATTCGCTGAACAACGACCCACTAAAATTTTTCGACGTCCAAACTTTCCGTTCTTGGCCTATCCGTCTATATTGGAATGCTGGTCAGCCGACTCATCACATTCCGCTCCGGATCCGTTCATGTCGGCAAAGGAGGCGCCCCAATAGCGGCCACGTTCTGGAGGAATGTTCCGTGGAATTTCTCAAACTTGCGATCATCTTTGGTATCGTCATCACGATTGCAAAGGGCATTCAGCTTTTTAGTCGTCACTCGCGACGCCAGTACGGTTACAGTTTCTTCACGGCACGTGGGTTTTGGCTTGCCGCAGTCGGTATTAATCTCACATGGTGGGGATACGTCGGATGGGGAACCGCACTACTGCATCACGAACCGACGTGGGCGGGTCTCGTCCTCATGGCAATGGGGCTTGCGGCAGTCATCCGGTTGATCTACGAAAACGTCAGGAACACGGCACCCAAATACGGTGTTCCGGGGTCGATCCTGCAGCTTGTGCTGTTTTTTCCGGTGGCAGTCTACGGCATCCCGCTTCTCGCGATCACGTTCCTGTTTCTGCTTGTCGTGACATTTAAGGCTGGACCAGCGTGGTTTTCCGATCGGGAATGAACCCAACGCTGTGACCATCAACGTTCCACGTCCTGCCTGGCGCCGCCGGAACGCTCTACCGTATCTGGCACCTGAAGATCCGACTTCTCGCCTCTATCATTCGGCTCACGCCCTACCATTGGTCGATTTCGTTGTACCGGCATGGACCCGACAAAGTACGCCATTTCAACGGCCATCGCGCGATCCTCGCGCACGCTCGACCTCGCCATCGCGTAGGCGATTTCTCGCCAGGCGGTAAATACGCCACCTTGCGCGACCCATACTGCATCGCGCTGAGCATCGGTTGGCATTGATTTCCAGTACCTCGGCGTTTCTCCACGCGCGACCATATGGACGACGGGCTGCTTCGGGTAGCGCTGCGTCACGCCACGCACACGCTGAGGCGTCGCATTCGCCTCGACACCGTGCTCACGCAGTTTCTCCGCAAAACGCTCACGCCATCGCTGAAGATCCTTGTGGCGGGGATTCAGGCGATGGCCATCCGGACCACGTACCTGCACGCTCAGATGCACATGCGGATGTGCTTCGTCGTTGTGCGCGGCGAAAACGTATGCCCTGCCGTCACCGAACTCAAGTGCCGCGAAATCTCGCGCCGCATCGCGCACTGCTTTCCGATCCGTTCCCGGTGGCATCGACAGCAGGATGTTGAAAGTCTCGCGCCGCTTGCTGGTCTCGGGGATGCCCCATCCGCCAAGTTGCCAAGTCTTCACGAGATCGCT
Organism: Burkholderia sp. BE17; assembly: GCF_009362305.1. NCBI lineage: Bacteria > Pseudomonadati > Pseudomonadota > Betaproteobacteria > Burkholderiales > Burkholderiaceae > Burkholderia > Burkholderia sp. BE17. The sequence goes on along the minus strand of NZ_WHNU01000070.1, from coordinate 8,227 downwards.
CAGCGCATCCTTGCCTTCAATACGGTCACCGTTCTGATCTTCCAGTTCGATTCTGCCGTTACGAGAGATGTAGCGCAGATGTCGACGCACGGCTCCCATGCCCTGCGCACTCGCCGCTTTGTTGGTGATCTTGATCATCACTTCCGGCGAGCGCTTGAGCGTGCGGGCGACCTGCGCGCGCATGCGCGCGGCGGCGTTGCGAATACCCACATGTGAGAGTCGCGACGCTTGCGCGTGCCGTAGCGGATCATGAAACAGGCGGTCGCCCCAGTTAACGAGCATTGCATCGATGTAGATTTTCGAGTATGGCATGTCAGCGGCTCCATCGATCGAGGTTCGCACGCATGATCGCGGCCGCCGTACGAAGGTGTTCGTCAACGCGCTTTCGCAATTCCGCCCATTCGGACATCAAATCTCGAGGCACGGGTTCGGTTTCGTCGGCACGTGCAAGTTGACCCAACAAACGGGCGATCTCAGCAAGTCGCTGGTTTGATACGAACAGTGCACTCAATTCGGGCTCGCCCAATTGCGGTTCCCGGGTCAATTGCGCCCGAACCAGCGACACGACCCAGCGATTACTGTGCAGGCCCATTGCTGCGGCGCACCGCTCAACCGCGTTCAGTTCCACACTGGTCAGTCGGATTTCGATGCGATGACGCGGCTCCCCAACGACCGGTCGAGGCAGGCGCCGCATGGTCGTACTGGATTCGCCGTCCGCATCGTCACGGATAGCCGTTGCGATCAACTGACGCACACCCTCGCCCGCCGTCACACCTCGGCGAGCACACCAGTCGTCCCAGCGCCATCTGATGGCCCCGAGTTCAACGCACAAGCGCTCGCGCACGACCACGACTCACCTCAGCGAGACGGTGATGATGGCGACGGCTCGGATGGCGCGCGCTCGATCTCGCGGCTAGGCGTGCGTTCGGCAGCCTGATGCTTACGACGATCCCGACCCGATGGCGCACTCGGATCGAATACCTTTGGCGTCGGGACCGGAATGCCCTCGTGCTGGAACGCCGCCAGCATGCGTTCAGCGTGCTGCCGCACACGGGTAACGGAGCGCTCGCTGAAACCCTGTTCGCGCATGGCGGCCGCGAGCACGGCCACATGCAATGCCCGTTCGCTGCCCAAATGGCGCGCATCGTGACTGCCGTGCACCGCGGTCTCCTCGACTGGAGCACCGAGTGAGTCTATAGACCGGACGTCGTCATCCCGCGGATAGTTCGGCTTCTGTGAGGCTGCAACGTCATGGCCCCGCTGCACGATCTCCACCTGCCAGGTATTGCGATGCACGACCTTCTCGTCTTCACCGATCACCCTTCCTTCCTCATTCAGGATCGGCATTCGCACGGTGACGAGGCGTTTGCCGAGATTTTCGAGTATCACCTGCTGCCCGATCTGGGCACTCGCCTCGCGCACCGCACGTTCGAGATCCACACCCCACACGACCTGATCAACGCCCGCCTCATCGCGAAACACGACGTAGTACGAGTCGCTGCGCGCTGGATTGTGCTGATACGGGGCGCCACCATGCTCACGCAGTTCTCCAACGTATCGCCGCAGGAGATCGGCCTCGTCGTTTGCAGCACTCTGGCTGCCTTCAGGAATAGGCGGTTCCGACGCCGACACACGGACCGCTGTGGATGGAGAGTTTGGATCGCCATTCGCACCTACGTCGACTCGCGGTGCGCTTGAAGCCATAGTTGAATTATCTGCGCGAGCCAGCGCGCTCGTGGCAGTTGGCGCCCCGACTTGCGCAACCACCTCGATGCGATTGTCCAACCGCGCCTGCCGCGCATCGGTCAGACGCGCCAGATCTGCGGCTTTCGGCTCGTAGCCGCTCACCTCAATACCAAGCAGCGTGCCCTGCAACCACGCCTCGCTACGAAACACCTCGTGGCCCGACACACGAATGCGCCGCCACGATTTCGCGTGCACCATGTCAATCATCGACTCGACCACATCCGGCCGGTTGTGCTCGGTGACGAGGTATGGCCCCAGATCTTCGAACGCGAGCTGATACGGCGCGTCCTTCAGGAAATACTGGTTGCCCGCCCGCAAGTAACGCTTGCGTACGCGTTCGGGCGGTTGGTCGAGCGGCACACCAAACAGATCCGTGTCGGCCAGCGTCCCGCTCGGCGAGCGAGTCTCCGCCTTCTGCAGCGTGGTGGCATCGTCACGGATTGCCTGCTCTCGCAATCTCGCTCGGGCGGCATCGAATTCACGCCGGCGCCGAGCAGATACGGCTGCTAGTGCAGCCGATTCCAGCCTGCCCCGACGTTCGTCCGACGCAGCCGGTCCGCCACTGTTGACCGGCAAATCCTGTTCGATCACGTTGATAGCCGGACCGGCTTCGTCCGCGGAGGTTCTCAGAGCCATGTGGCACCTCGCATTCTAGAGATCGGCATTGAATGTCGGCGCGATGCCGGTATCCTTTATCGGTCGGGCATTGAACCGGCTTCGCGAGACGCTTCCTGTTCCCGCGACTTCTCGAGGGCGACCGCACGCGCTTCGCGGATGCGCATCCAAGACCTCGCCTGCAATTGATCGAGCATCCCCTCCAGATTGGGGCTGTAATTCAACTCACGTGCCGACTTCTTCAGCGAACCGACCATACGTTCCAGCAGATCGCGCGCCCGGTCCCACGGATAGACCTTCGCCTGGTCGCCGTCATAACCCACTTGCAACTCGGATCCGTTCAACCGGGCGTTTTCATCCATCAATTTCAGACGATCGGACACGAACGTCATCCGATCTTTGCGATGGAACACGACACTGCGTGTCGCGACCTGCTGGATCAGATAGTGTTCCGTATTGAACACCTCCCCCCTATAGGGGCCACCGTTTTCGCGCGGTGTGCCCAGCCTCAGCGGTGAGCCAAACCGATGCTCCGCCAACGCCTTGACCTCGTTCGGAACGTCACCCACGCCGAACAACGGCTCGCCGATTGACGGACGCGTCGACGCAAATCGAGGTGGATCGGCAGCCGATGGCGCCGCAACGGGCAGAGTGTCAGGCGGAGCATCCACCGAGGGTGATGCCGAGCCAGATGCACGATCCGTTGCCGGCGCATCCGGCGTCGCCTGTTTCGGTGCACCGCGCTTTGAGGACCGGCGACGCGACGTACCGTCATCTTCTGCCACCAGCTTTTCCTTGACGTTGCTCACTTTTCCGCCCTCCTCATGCTCATTGAGCTCAACCACGGTCACGCCGGATTCGGTGGAGATTTCCAATTCACCATCCGCCCTTACAACAGAACGCACCATGGCGCGCAGGTATTCGCCGACTGCTTCTCGTCCGCTCAGCACCACCATGTCGCTGAAGTCGTTCGGCACCCTATCGTGGATACGCGCATCTGCGGCGAATCGTGGCCAAACCAGATGCGCCCTCGCATCTTCCGCCGCACGCCGCGCCTGCGCCTCGCCACTACCCAGTTCACCTAGCACGATCAGTTCCGCGATGGGATACTGTTCACGCAAGCTCTGCGCCACCAGCCCCAGGTTCCCGCTGGACAGCGCCGCCGTCGCGAACCAACCAGTGGCTCTTGAAGCCGCCAATGCCGTCGCCATACCTTCCGCAATCAGAACCCGCGAGGGTGCGCTGGCCGGAACCCATATCGGCTCCGTCGTCCAATAACCCCCTCGCTTCACGCCGCCAGCCAAGGACGATTTGCGCCCGTGTTCGTCGATCAGTTCGAGCGTCGAGATCGATCCATTCCAAACAGGCACAATCAAAACACGTCCATTCAGCGGTACTTCCTCGCTGGCCGGCAGGTAGCCGAGCAGCGCACGCAGTTCGAGTGCATCGAGCTCGCGCAGCGTGTATGTAGGTTCAAGGCGCTTACGCACAAGATAGGGATGGTCCGGGCCGACTGGCCTAGCCCACTGCCAGATCGATGCGGCCTCGTGGGCAACAGCTGCGTGACGTGCTTGCAGTTGAGCCTCCTCCCGTGCGCGCTGAGCCAACACCTCGGGTGACGCCGCCAGTACGGCGGTCATGCGATCCGGATAATTCGCCCGCTTCAGATCGAAGCCGTGCTGACGCGCCTGCCAGAAAAGCGTAGCGAGTGTCTTGCCACCCGATGCACTGGCCGAGCGCCATGTGGTTCTGGCCGCACGCTCGTTGTAGTTGGCGGCCGTCCGGCTCCACGCGTCCCAGATTTCAAAGCCTTCGTCGCCGAATCCTTGCTTGAGCGCGAACGCCATGTCGACCCAGGTCTCGTAGTCGTCGGCCGGAATCACGGCAAGCGCTGCACGTGCGCGGTCCACATCATCCACATAGGATGTCGTCATTGCCGGGCTCCCACGACTGGCGGACCGCTCACGGCTGCCTGACGCGCCGGCTCAACAAAATCGAGCTCAGCCACATCAAGATCGTTCACGCTAAGGCAACGTCTCGCCTGCCCAACCTTACTGACCGGCACGCCCAGCAGCATGAAATGCCGCTCCACGTAGGCCACAGCCTCCTCCTCGCTGATGTCGGCAAGATTCGGCGGCAGATCACGCGGATTCCACCCCTGCAATACTTCCAGGTACTCGTGCGGAAGATGGATGAGCTCCGCCCCCTCCGGGTCGAGTTCATCAGGATGCAAGTCGCGCAATCGGCGCTCGACCACCGCAGAGAAATGCGCCATGTTCAGGGCGGGCACGGACGGCGCGGGCACAACGCGGGAGGCGAACTCGGGATCGCGCCAATAGCAAATCTTGTCGGCCAGAATCGGCTTGGTGTTTTCGAGCAGGATGATTTCCTTATCTCGCTCCAGTTCCTTCAACTCCTGCGGCAGCAGCAACGGCCGGCGCTGTTCGGATACGCTTTCGCTCGAGCCACCCCGGCCGCCGAAGAATGCATGGGGGCGGCTCACACTGCGCGACTGGTCGGTGAACGTACCGAGCATTTCCGAGTATTCGTTCGCGTCCTTCTGCTCGCGCGGCGCATAGAGGATCTGCATCGCGTGGTTCGTGATGATGGTACGGGCATCGGATCGCCCGTAAACGGATTCGAATTGCGCGATTGATTGCACGATCGACAGCACGCGCAGGTTGAAGCCCGGCATATAGGCAATAGCGCGCGGAAGAATGTGGATCTTTCCGATCGCCGTCATCTCGTCGAACAAAAGCAGGCACTGAAACTTGAGCGTAGGATCGGCTTCGGGCAGCTGCTTCGTGTTCAAGTTGATAATCTGCGAAAAGAGCAGGTTCACGATAAAGGCTGCTTCCGACAGATGATCGGGTGTGACACCGATATAGATGGAAATACGTCGGCGCCGCAGATCACGCGGATCAAAATCGTTCGCGCTCGTTGCTGCGTCGACAATCGGATTGGCCCAGATCGTCAGCGGCGCATTGAAGGTCGCCAACACGCTCGCCAGCACCTTGTCGTCATTGGACAGAAAGCGATTTAGCGCATCTACGCACTGTCCCGAGAGCAAGCCGCGATGCCGGACCAGCGCTCGCTGCAAGTATGTTTTGACCGGCATGCCATTGCCCGACGACTGCCGCAGCACTTCTCCCATCGTGACGGGAAAATCGGGAATCGACGCATCCTTGCCGGCCCGGTGCGCATCGCGCCATTCGCACAGCAGAAGCACGATGCCGAGGAACAGATTTCGCGCCTGGTCTTTCCAGAAATCGTCGTGGCCGCCTGGTGGATACAGCGCATAGCCGATCGCGAGAATGTCGCCCACCCGGAATAAGCCATCGGAGATCGCCGACAGCGGGTTGTAGCGGTGTGTCCGGCCATCTTCGGCAAACGGATTGAACAGATACACATCCTGCCCATTCGCGCGGCGGAATCCGGCTGTAGCCGCATAGTTTTCCTGCTTGATGTCGAGCACCACCACCGAATCCGGAAAGGTGAGGAGATTCGGGATCACCACGCCGACACCCTTGCCGGAACGGGCAGGTGCAGCAAGCAGCACAAACTGCTGACCTGCAAACCGCAGATAGCGACCGCGCCATATCCCCACAACAATCGCAGGCGGTGCATTGAGGTGGGCGTGCGTCGTCATAGCAGGCCCGCCTGCCGGATTTCCGACTCGTTCGCAAAGCGCGCACTGCCATAGAGCCGACGTCGACGCGAGCTCGCCCATAGCGCATGGACGCCGAATACCGGACCACCCAAGGACACGAGTACGCCAAACAGCGCCGCCCCCACGAGCTTGCGCCCGATGTTCGGCATCATTCCGTCTCGCCACATCAGCACCGCTTCGATCCCGCCCCACAGTCCCGCATGTAACGGATTAATGTGCAGGCTGGCATAGAGGAGGAACGACGCGAGCCAGAGCGACGCGGCCAATCCGACCATCAAGCAAGCTAGCGCGACCATGGTCACTAGAGCTGTCCGAACATGCTGGCGCAGAGACGAAGACGAATCATCCATGGTCGCCTCCTATACAAACACGGTGCGCGCCTTGCGCCCCGGATCGAACCAGACTTCAGTCATGCCCCAGCGCCTGCCTGTCTGTTTGCCGTCTGGGTCGAACACCGGGTGTGATTCCATGTGTGCGACGACGTCGACTGTCAGGAACAACAATCTCTTGAGTGCGGCATCGTCCCAGGCAGCAGCCTCCGGATGCTCCTTTGCCATCAGCGCGAACCGCTCGATCGCGACGGTCGCATTGGGTGCGTGATAGCTCGTGATTGAGCCTGCATGTCCTGTCGTCAAAAGCTTCAGGAAATCGTAGGCTTCGGCACCGCGCAATTCCGGCAGCAGCACACGGTCCGGGCGCATGCGCATCGCACTCGCGATCAGGTCTGCGGGCGTCACCTGCGCTTGGCCATGCCCTCCTTTGCTGTACTGCAAATGCACGCAGTTCTCGATGTGCCGGATGAACAGTTCCCGAACGTCCTCGATCGTCACGATCCGCTCGGTCGCTGGAATCGAGACGCACAGTGTCTTCATGAAGCTGGTCTTGCCTGACCCTGTATTGCCAACCACCGCGATGTTGAGTCTGCTCGTGACAGCGCGTTCGAAGAATGCGACCCAATCATGCTCTTCCAGGCGCTGGACGAGCTTCCGGTCTTCGGCGCGCAAGGACGGCAGCGCTGAATCGAGTCCGTCCGGCCTGCGCCATACCGTATCGTCGAACAACCCCTCGTCGCGACATGCATCGAGCGTCTTTTCGTCTGGGGACGGACGGCGAATCGTGACCGACACCGTCCGAGCCGGCACGACCGGCGGAACCACGATCTGGATACGCGCGTCGTCCGGCAACAGCGCCGACAGAATCGGATGCTGCGCCGATACTTCCTGGTTGGTCAGGGTGGCCACCGACACCGCGAATGACATCAGCCGGTCGAAATCGAGATCGGCGTAATCGTGGCCGTGCCAACCGACCGAGTTCTCGGTCAAAACGCGCTGCGGCCGATTGATCACCAGTTCAGTCACGTCGGGATCGTCGAGCAGCGGTGCGAACGGTCGCATCAGTTCGCGCACGGATGCGTCGTCGGGTAACCGAGCGAGCACCGCGTCGCGCGAGGCATCTGGCTGGTGCGAGCGAATCATCATCGCGTACCCTCCGGCTGCAGGGCATACACCGATCCGAAGTCGAGATCGCGCGCAATCACGATCGTGAACTCCGTGCCCTGATTCTGGGTGAGCGTCGGCGGGATACCGATCGTGCTGTCGAGCACACGCGTGGCCATGTCGTTGCCCTGCTGTTGTGTGCTCTGGAACACCACCGATCCGTTGGTGTTGCCGCCGCGCGTCGACAGATAGCCGATCGCGTCCTGGGCAATGCCAAGCAGCATTGCGGCGCCGATGCGTTGACTCCAGTGATTGTCCACGTAGCCGTCGATGCCCATGCGGCCGAGTGCGTCGGCCGCCGGCGAATCGATCTCGACCGTGACACCGTTGGGTGTCTTGATACGGGCCGACAGCACGAATACCCGCTTCTGTCCCGGAGACATGTTCGAGCGATACTGGCTGTTGATCTGCGAACCCCGCTCAATCAGCACGACGTGGCCGTCGTCGGAATACACGTTCTTGGTCACCGTGCAAGTCGACAAGCCAGCCTCGGTCGAATCAAACGCCGTATCCCCCGCGCAGTCGATCTTGGCGCCCTGCGCAAGCACCAGGCTCCGATTGCCGAGCGTCCCGGCCTGAACACGCGGTGTCACGGTCGGCATCAGCGCCTGGGCGAGCCCGCCCCCCATCGACCCCGAACCTTGAACTGACGCGCCTGCACCGCCGTTTACGCCGGCGGTAAGCGGGAAAGGTGCACCAC